>URTZ01000028.1 GCA_900550825.1 uncultured Collinsella sp.
GGGGTGGGGGAAGGGGTGGGGAAAGGTGTTGAAAAATGGGGCGGTTCCCCATATTATTAATGACGTCGACAGGCGGGGTGGTTCCCCGCGTACGTGCCATCTGAGTAACCGAGGGGAGGGCGCACATGGGAATGACTGGTGCATACGAGCGCAATCTCGATGCAAAAGGTCGTCTGTCCCTGCCTGCACCCCTTCGCGAGGAACTTGGAGAGCACGTTCGCGTGTTCAAAGCCCTGGATGTCGATGCTCTGTACGTGTTCTCTGCCGAGGCCTTCGATAAGTGGGTCGAAGGACTCTTCGCGGGTCGTGAGGGCCACGAGGGTTTTAACCCGCGTGACATCAACGACCAGAAGCTCATGAGGGCGATCAACAAGCGCACCACGTCGATGGACGTGGACAGTGCCGGTCGTATCGGTCTTTCCGAGTCTCTCCGCAAGCAGGCGAACCTCGACCGCGAGGTCACGGTTGTGGGCAACTACGACCACCTTGAGGTTTGGGATCGCGCCGCGGCCGATGAGGACGATGACGATGAGGCCCTGCTGGACCTCTTCTTCTCGTAAGGGCAAGGCACGGGTAACGGATGGAGCGTGGGATCTTGACACAAGAATATCGGCATGAACCTGTCATGCTCGGCGAAGTGCTTGAGTCGCTGCGGCTAAAGAGCGGCTCCGTTGTCTGCGATTGCACCCTTGGCGGTGCCGGCCATTCGGTAAAGATGGCCGCGCAGGTGGGGGAGACGGGCCTTTTGCTCGGCGTCGATCAGGACGACATGGCCCTCGAGGCCGCTGGCGCCCGTCTGGACCGCGAGGTTCCCGGAGTTCCGCACCAGCTGCTGAAGGGCAACTTCGGCGACTTGGACGAGCTGCTTTGCTCGGCCGAGGTGCCCGGGGTCGATGGCTTCCTGTTTGACTTGGGCGTTTCGTCACCGCAACTCGATATCCCTGGCAGGGGCTTTTCGTATAACGAGGACGCCCCATTGGACATGCGGATGGATCCGGGTAATAACACCTTAAACGCAGCTGAGGTCATCAACACCTATAACGAACACGACCTCGCCCGGATTCTACGCGTCTACGGCGAAGAGAAGTTTGCCTCGCAGATCGCGCGCGAGATCGTGCGCCGCCGCGAGCAAGAACCGATCGAAACCACCGGCCAATTTGTCGAGATCATCAAGGCGGGTATCCCGGCTGCCGCTCGTCGGCATGGCGGACACCCGGCCAAGAAAAGTTTCCAGGCCATTCGCATCGAGGTCAATCACGAGCTCGATGTGCTCGAACGAGGGCTTGATGCCGCCACCAGGTGGCTCAACCCGGGCGGACGTATCTGCGTCATCTCGTATCACTCGCTCGAGGACCGTATCGTAAAGAACCACTTTAAGGAGATGAGCCAGGGGTGCACGTGTCCGCCGGAGATTCCGGTGTGCGTGTGCGGCAACGTGCCGATACTCAAGGTCATCACCCGCAAACCCCTGGTTGCCCAGCCTGATGAGGTTGAGCGCAACCCTCGGGCGAGATCAGCCAAAATCCGCGTGGCGCAGCGTCTGTAGGCGCGACCGCGCGATATTGGACCTCCCGCTCGCACCATAAACGAAGCTTAAACACACTACCAACGTACTCGGGATGGGAGGCGGCATATCATGGGCTACAACACTTCAAGCGCAGCACTCGCCTATGATATGAACGCCATGCCCGCCTATCGTGAGACGCCGCAGGCCCCCGTTGCTCCCCGTGAGCAGCGCACGCCGCGCTTTGATGTCTACACGGGCGCGGGCCGTCAGGCAAACCAGGCGGTAAGCCCGGTTTTCATGAGCGTTCTTAAAACGTTTTGCATCATTGCGGCTATCTTCATGACGATCGGCGTCGCCCGCGTGGCGCTCGCCGGCGTTACGGCCCAGGTGCTCAACAGCAACGCCGAGCTTACCAACACGCTCGAAAAGGCGACCGATGAGAGCTCCGACCTAGAGGTCATGCATTCGGTCTATGGCGCCGACACGCGCATTCGCGACCTTGCGGGCGCTTATGGCATGGTGGAGCCCAGCGAGAGCGTTACACTTGACTTTTCGCAGGATGCAGCCGCGGGCGCCAACGCGACCGCGACCGCTCAGTAGCAAGACGGTAGCTGAGTATGACAAATGACTATCGCCGCGGTTCCGATGGGGGCCGCGGTTCTGGACGTCCCTCGTCGCGGGGACGTTCTGGTTATCAAGGAACGGGTCGGCAATCTTACAACGCCGGGCAGTCCCGTGGCAACGACCCGGCGTCGCGACTTCGCGGCTCGGGCGGCCCTCAAGTGCATAACACCAGGTCGCGCAAGAGCTCGTCGACCGAATGGCTCACAGGCGCGCCTCTGCCTCGCCGCAAAGCCGTCATGGGTTTCATTGGGTTTGGCTTGGGCTTGGGCGTCTTTCGCCTTGCCGACTATCAAATTGTCGAAGCCGATAAACTGCGCGAGCGTGCCGATGCGCGCCGCCTGCTTGCGCAGACCCTCTATGCCAAACGCGGCACCATCTACGACCGCAACGGTAACGTGCTGGCGTCGTCGGTCGAATGTCGCAACATCGCCGTGAACCCGCAGCTTGTCGAGGATGTTGACAAGACGGTGTCGGCGCTGGTCAAGGCAACTGGAATCGATAAAAAGACCTGCCGCAAGCTCGTCGAGTCCGATGGCACCTGGGTGTATATCAAGCGCCAAGTGGACGAAGACGATGCTGCGGTGCTGGAGAAGAAGAACCTGCCCGGCGTGCTTTTTGAGCAGGCCATGAAGCGCGTATATCCATACGGCAATCTGGCATCGCAGGTGCTGGGTGTAGTGAATGTGGACAACGACGGCTTGACGGGTCTCGAAAAGCAATACAACAAGCTTCTGACCGGCACGAACGGTTCTCTCGTGCGCGAGCGCGCGAGGGACGGCAGCTATATCGCGGGCGGTGCCTATAAAAAGGTGGCCGCGGTCGACGGCGTTGATATCGTGACGACGCTCGACGTCAATATCCAGCGTGCGGCTGAGGATGCTCTGGCAGAGGCTGTCGAGAAGACAAAGGCCAAGAACGGCTCGGCTTTGGTCACCGACCCCACGACCGGTGAAATTCTCGCAGCCTGCTCGTACCCGACCTACGACCAGACCGATCTGGAGAACGCCAAGACCGAGGATATGAACCTGCGCCTGGTCACTGACGCCTACGAGCCCGGCTCGGTCTTTAAGACGCTCGTGGCGGGCGCCGGCTTCGACTTGGGCGTCGTACGATCGAGTACGTCGTTTGAGGTGCCGGCGAGCATCAAGGTGGGCGACGATACCGTTACCGATGCCGATAAGCGCGACTATGGCATGACCATGGATGTGCGCGAGATGATGCGCCGTTCGTCCAATGTGGGCTTTGTCCTGGTGGGGCGCAAGATCGGTGCCGACGACTTTGCCGCCTATGTGGACAAGTGGGGCATCGGTCACAGCTCCGGTGTCGATTTTCCGGGCGAGAGCCTGGGCATCGTCAAGGAGCGTGACCAGTATGACGGCGCCACGCTGGGATCGATGAGCTTTGGACAGGCGCTGTCCGTCTCGCCGATTGAGATCGCACGTGCCGTGGGCGGCATCGCCAACGGCGGCGTGATGATGACCCCGCACTTCTATAAGTCCAGCAAAGGCGACGAGAAGGACTGGGGCGAAGGCGAACGCGCGATTTCTGAGGACGCCGCATCCCAGGTGACATCGTGCATGCAGACGGTCGTGTCCGAGGGAACGGGCGTTGGCGGCGCGGTTGACGGCTATGACGTGGCGGGTAAGACCGGTACGGCCGAACGAGCCGACGAGAACGGCGGCTACCTCAAGGAGAACTACATGTCGTCCTTTATGGGCTTTGCGCCGGCACAATCGCCCAAGGTGCTGTGCTATATCACGCTCGACGGAACGCCGAGCGGCTCAGATGCCGCTGCGGTGCCGTTCCAGTCCATTATGGCCAACGCGCTCGACGTGCTGGGTATCCCGCACACGAAGTAGGGGGTTACAATCTTTGGGGCGTGGTTTGTTGTCCCATATGAGGGTGTTCACATGCCCTGCACCACGCATGTGCGGCGCTGGGATACAATACGCCGATAGCATTATTAGGTTTACAGGGGAGCTGCAATGATAGAGATCGCCGTCAACAACCTCGCGGCCGCAACAGGGGCCCGAACCGTGACGGGAGAAGCCGATCGGGTATGCCGCGGGTGCGTTATCGACTCGCGTCAGGTCGAGGAAGGGACGATTTTCGTCGCCTTTCCCGGTGAAAACGTCGACGGCAATGATTTTGCTTCCCGTGCCGTCCAGTCGGGTGCCGGCGCCGTCGTGATGACGCGTGAGCCCGAGGCCGAGCTGGTCTCGCTGGCGCAGGACAAGGGCTGTGCCATCTTGCTGACCGATGATCCCGAGGACTTTCTGCTGCGTTTGGCGCACGCGTACCGTCTGGAGCTTGGCTGCCTGGTCGTTGGCATTACCGGTTCCATCGGCAAGACGACGACCAAGGACGTGCTCGCCGCCGTGCTCGCCAAGCGCTATCGTGTCTGGGCCACCAAGGGCAATTTCAATAACCTGATCGGCATGCCGCTCACGGTGCTTTCCGCTCCGGCCGATACCGAGGTCCTGGTGCTCGAGATGGGCATGAACCATTTCCACGAGATTGAGCGCCTGTCCCAGTCCGCCAATCCCAACCTTGCCATCGTGAGCAAGATTGGTACCTCTCACATCGGCATTTTGGGCAGCCGCGAGAACATCGCCCGCGCTAAGGCCGAGATTGTCCAGGGTATGTGCGCCGCCGGCGACTTCTTGCCGCTGCTGGTTTTGGGCGGCGAGGACGACTTTACGCCGTTCATTCGCGATACGTTCGCCCAGCCTGCTGGTATCGATGTGATGCTGGCCGGCGTCTCGGACGATGATGAGGTCCGTGCCCGCGACATTCGTGTTGATGACGAGGGCCGTCCGGTCTTTACGCTCGATTTTGGCCAGGGCGAGACAATCGATACCATGCTTGCCATCCCCGGCGTGCAGTCCGTCCCAAATGCCGTTAAGGCCGCCGCAGTTGCCTATCGCCTGGGCGTGACGCCCGAGCAGATCGATGCTGCCTTTAGGGGCCTCACGATCACCGGGCACCGCCAGGAGATCAAGCGCGCCAAGAGCGGTGCCCGCGTCATCGACGATTCCTATAACGCCAGCGCCGAATCCATGGCTGCTGGTCTCGATCTGCTGTGCTCGCTTTCGTGCACGGGGTCTCGCATGGCGATCCTGGGCGAGATGGGCGAGATGGGCGATGAGGCTCCTCGCATGCATGAGCTCGTGGGCGCCTATGCCGCCGCCAAGAAGCTCGACATGCTGGCGTGCGTGGGTGGTGAGCTGGCCCAGCTTATGGCCGATGCCGCGCGCATGATGGGCATGGACGAGGACCGCATCCAGGTGTTCTCCGATTATCAGCAGGTGCTCGACCGCATGGGCGGCGCGCTTGAAAAACATGATGTTGTACTGGTCAAGGGTTCCCGCTTTGTTGAGCTCGACCGCTTTGTGGAAGGTGTGTGCTAGCCCATGTTCGGCAATCCCTCGTATCCAACGTATCAGGCTTTTTTGGGGCTTGGCATCGCCGCTGCCATTGCGCTGCTGCTCATGCCGTGGTGGATCAAGCTACTTAAGGTCGAGGGTATCGGCCAGCAGGTTCGTGCCGACGGCCCCAAGCGTCATTTGGTTAAGCAGGGAACGCCCACCATGGGTGGCGTTGTCATTCTCGTCGCGATTTCGCTGACCTGCCTGCTGATGGGCAAGCTCACCACCGAGCTCGTGCTCGTGCTGCTCGCCACGCTGGCGACAGGCGTGCTGGGCCTGATCGACGACCTGACCTCCGTTACGCATGGGCGCTCGCTCGGTCTGACGCCTCATGCCAAGATGATCGGCCTAACCATTATCTGTGTCACCTTTACGGTACTTGCCGTCAACTGGTGCGGCGTCGCCCCCGAGATTCGTTTTCCCGGCGGCCTGACGATTGACCTTGGCGTGCTTTCGACCACCATCTGCGGCCTTTCGTTCCCGTGGCTCTACATTGTCTTTTGCTGGCTGATGATCGCCGGTCTTTCTAATGCCGTGAACCTGACCGATGGCCTTGACGGTCTTGCTGGCGGCACCTCCATGATTGCCATGCTCGCCATGGCTGCCATGGCGTTTTTGCACGGAGACGTGAACCTGTCCATCTTCTGCACCGCGTGTGCCGGTGCCTGCTTGGGCTTTCTGTGGTTCAACTGCTATCCGGCGAGCATCTTTATGGGCGATACCGGCTCGCTTGCCCTAGGCGCCGCGTTTGCCTGCACGTCCATCATGACCAACACCGAGGTCGTCTCCCTCATCATCGGCGGCCTGTTTATCGTTGAGACCCTGTCGGTCATGATTCAGGTTGTCTACTTCCACTTTACGCACAAGCGCGTCTTCCTTATGGCGCCCATCCATCATCATTTCGAAAAGAAGGGCTGGGCCGAGACCAAGGTCGTCATCCGTTTTTGGATTATCGCTGCTGCCTTTGGTGCCGTTGGCCTTGCCCTGTTCTTCCAGTTGGGATAGTGGTCTTTCATGCCTCTTGCTGATGTCTTTAGCCTGCTCGTTTTGGGTCAGGGCAAATCCGGTCTCGATGTTGCCCGCTGGGCGCTGGCACATCCCGAGCGCGTAAGCGCCGTTACCGTTTATGGCGGTGGCACCTCTGAGCCCAATGACGCCACGCGTGCGCTCGAGGCTGCTGGTGCGTCGTTTGTCTATGGGACCGAACAGGTCGAGGGCGCCTATGACGTATGCGTGACGTGCCCGGGCATCTCGGAGTTCTCGGGCTTCTTTAAGGCCGGGCGCGAGCATGCCGCCCAGATTATGGGTGAGCCCGAGTTTGCCTATCGCCTGTCGCCCGATAACTGGATTGCCATCACGGGCACCAACGGCAAGACGACCACCACGTCGCTGGCTGATTATCTGCTTAAGGCTGCCGGCGAGGCCAGCGTTGCTGTCGGCAACATCGGCGAGCCGCCGGTCAACGAGATTGACGGCCGAGCCCACAACGAGTGGTTTGTGGCTGAGCTCTCGAGCTATCAGATTGCTACGACAACCGAGCTCCACCCCCGCGTGGCGGTGCTGCTCAACATCACTCCCGACCACTTGGGCTGGCATAAGAGCCATAAGAACTACGCGCTTGCCAAGATCAAACTGTTTGACAATATGGTCGATGACGATCTGGCGGTTGTCGACGTCGAAGACGCCGGCATTCACGAGTTCGATGAGTACATCTACACGCCGGGTCGTCGCATCTGCAAGGTTGCCTTTGACGAGCCTGAGGGCGAGGATGCCGCCTTTGTGCGCGATGGCAAGATGATCGTGCGTCTGAAGGGCGTCGAGACCCCGCTCATCGCTACATCCGAGCTCAAGATCTCGGGCCATCACAATGTTATCAATGCCCTGTGTGCTGCCACGGCTGCCTTGGCAGTCGGTGCCGATGTCGATGGTGTCTGCCGCGGTCTTGCCTCGTTCCAGCCGCTCGAGCACCGCGTGGAGCCGTGTGGCGAGATTGACGGCGTGCGCTACGTCAACGATTCCAAGGCGACCAACACCGATGCGGTCGAGAAGGCACTGACGGCATTTCCCGATGACGACGTGATCTTGCTGCTCGGCGGCCACGATAAGGGCACGCCGCTCACGGACTTCGCGCGCGTCGTTATGGACAACGTGCGCTCGGTCGTCTGCTTTGGCGATGCGCGCGAGCGCTTCACCGCCGCTATGGACGAGGCTGATGTCGATGGCGATGTGGATATCGCCCAGGCGGATGACCTGCGCGACGCCGTGGACGTTGCCCGTTCGCTTTCGAGCCGTGGCGATGTGATCTTACTTTCTCCTGCCTGCTCTTCGTTCGATGAGTTCTCGGGCTATGAGGAGCGCGGCCGCGTGTTTAAGGACTACGTGGCTCAGCTTGCCGCTACAGCGAAATCACAAATGGAATAGGGGTTGCGGTGAGAGAGGAGAGCCCCCGACAAGGTATGAGGAGGCCCGACTCGGACCGTGCTTCCTCACGTCGCACCACACCGCGTTCCAGCCACGGTGGGCAGTCGTTTAGCGAACGCTATATTGCCGGCGTTCCCGCCCGTATCATGCGCCCCCGTTTGATATTCATGGCCTGCTTGTTTACCTTGGTATGCTTTGGCCTGCTGATGGTGTACTCGGCGTCTTCGGTCGAGGCGCTGCACGAGAATGGCTCGGCGACGTTTTTTCTGGGTCGACAGGCCGCGTTTGCCGTGGTCGGTGTTCTGGCGCTGATTGCCATCGTGCGCGTTTTGCCGGACAGCTGGTTTGGGGAGGATGTGCTCAGGATCTTCCTCATAGGCATGATAGGGCTACTGTTTCTGGTGTTCTTGGTGGGCAGCGGCAGCCGTGGCGCCACGCGCTGGCTTAACATCGCCGGTATTCAGTTCCAGCCTTCCGAGTTTTTAAAGCCATTTGCCATTGCGTATTCGGCCATCATGCTTGATCGCTTCTTTTCGCCCGGTGGCAACATCAACGAATTCCTTCGCAAGATGGGCATCTACCTGGGCATTTCGCTCTTTCTGATCTTTATCCAGCCCGATTTCGGTACTGTCCTGATCATCCTGTTGACCCTCATGTGCATGGCGTTGTTTGCGGGTCTCGACCCCAGATTTATCATCGGCGTGCTAATCTTCGGCATTCTCGTGATCGTGATTGCGCTTGTCGCAGAGCCGTACCGTATGGTGCGTATTCAGGTTGCCTTGAACCCTTGGGCCGACGAGTATGGTGACGGCTATCAGGCCACGCTTGCCATTATGGCCTTTGCCTCGGGCGGTCTGTTCGGCCGTGGCATCGGCAACTCAACCATGAAGTACTCGTATCTGCCCGAGGCGCACAATGACTACATCCTGGCCATCATTGGCGAGGAAGTCGGTTTTGTCGGAACCGTGCTGTTCTTCTTGGTGTTTGCGATGCTGATCTACTCGGCGTTTCGCATTGCCGAGCAGGCGACCGATCGCCGGGGCGCGCTTATGGCGTCTGGCTCCGCGGTCATTCTCGCAGTGCAGTTTTTGATTAACGCGCTGGGCATCCTCAACGTGTTTCCCATGACGGGCAAACCGTTGCCGTTTATTAGCTACGGCGGTTCGTCGATTATTGTGTCGCTCATGCTTGCCGGGTTGATCCTGCGCGTTTCGTACGAGAGCGCCCGCCGCGATGAGTATGACCGCCGCCGCGAGAGCTTTGCCGTTATGGATGAGAGTACCGCCGGCGTGCCCCACGTGCGCGGCGAGCGATCTTCGCGTAACGGTTTTACCGTCCTGGATGGCTCTGCGACCGAGCCGGCAGCCCGCCCGCGTCAGCGAACGGCGCCGCAAGGTCGTCCTCAGCGCCCCAGCCCTCGCAACGCGGGCGGCGGATATAATCGAATCGATTTGAACTCGGACCCGTCGGCGCGTCTGCGTACCGACGACCAGGGACCGCGTGTACGAAGGGACTACCATGACCGATAAAATGACCGTTGCTATTGCAGCCGGCGGCACGGCCGGGCACATCAACCCCGCGCTCGCCTTGGCCGAAGAGCTGCGTGACCGTGGCCACCACGTTGTGTTCGTGGGCCAGTCGCGCAAGCTCGAGGGTCGTCTGGTCCCCGAGGCTGGGTTTGATTTTGTGCCCATTACGGTCACGGGCTTCGACCGCTCCCGTCCTTGGACGGCGCTGACCTCGCTGTGGCGTGTCAACAAAGCCAAGCGTGCGCTCGCCAGTCATTTCTCAAAGGTCGGCAAGCCCGATGCCGCCATCGGTTTTGGTGCCTATGTCGAGGTTCCGCTGCTGGGGTGGTGCAAGGGCGCGGGCGTTCCGTATCTGCTGCATGAGCAGAACTCTGTTCCGGGCCTGGCCAACAAGATGATGAACTCCCACGCCGCCCGCGTGTGCATCTCGGTGCCGGCAGCGCGTTCGGTCTTTGAGCGCGAAGGTGACCCTGACCACGTGCTCATGACCGGCAACCCCGTACGTCGCTCGGTGATCGAGGGCGATCGCGCTCGCGGCCGCAAGGCACTTGGCGTTCCCGAGGACGCTACGCTGCTGCTCGTCTTTGGCGGTTCACTTGGCGCCCAGCACCTCAACGAGCGTGTGGCTTCGCTCAAAAACGAGCTGCTTTCGCGCAAGAACCTCTATGTGTTGCATTCGACGGGTGCCGACGGCTTTGAGGAGACCGAGCGCGCTTTGGCGCTGACGCCCGAGGAGGCGAAGCGTTACCGCGTCCAGCCTTACATCGACAACATGGGCGATATGCTGGCTGCTGCCGATTTGGTGCTCTCGCGTTCGGGCGCATCGAGCGTGGCCGAGATCGCTGCACTCGCCGTGCCTTCGGTGCTCGTGCCGTACCCGCATGCGACGGCCGACCACCAAACCACCAATGCCCGTTATCTGGTCGACGCTGGGGCCGGCGTGCTCTGCGCCGATGCCGATATCGACGGTTCTGCCTTTGCCGATGAACTGCTGCACCTGGTCGATGACGCGGCGGCGCGCGACGCCATGCGTCAGGCGGCGCGTGGTCTGGCTCAGGATAGGGCCGCCGCTCTTCTGGCGGATGCGGTAGAGGGTTTGCGTTAGTTAGACGGGATATCGTCGGTCGCCCTCGCGCTGATGCGGTAGGTGCGGTACAGTTAACGGGTTACAGGCAGTGTTTACGCAAGGAGTACACGAGCACATGGCTGATTCCCAGACTGCAACCTCCGCGCCCGAGTTTAAGAGCGCCCACTTTATCGGTATCGGCGGCGCCGGCATGAGCGGCATCGCCCTCGTTCTTCACGAGCGCGGTTATGCCGTTACCGGCTCCGACCTTAAGACGTCACGTTATATCCGCCAGCTTACCCGCGCTGGTGTGAAGGTGCATGTGGGCCATGAGGCCGCCACGATCGACGAGGTCAAGCCCGACGTGGTTGTTGTCTCCACCGCTATTCCGGAGTCCAACCCTGAACTCGTGCGCGCTCGCGAGCTTGGTATTCCCGTGTGGCCCCGTGCCAAGATGCTCTCTGCTTTGGGCCACGGCTACACCACCGTCGCTGTTGCCGGCACGCATGGCAAGACCACCACGTCTTCGATGTGCGCCACCATGCTCGACCGCATGGGTCTGGATCCGAGCTTCTTGATCGGTGGCATCGTCGAGGGCTATGACACGAACGGCAAGAACGGCTCGGGCGACTACTTTGTCGCTGAGGCCGACGAGTCCGACAGCTCCTTCCTGTTCCTGAACCCCAACGTGGTCATCGTGACCAACGTCGAGGCCGACCACCTCGATCACTACTCGGGTATCGAGGAGATCGAGGCAACTTTCGCCAAATTCATGAGCCTGGTGGGCGAGGACGGCACCGTCATCGTCTGCGGTGAGGACCCGCATCTGGTCGAGCTCGCCAAGTCGACGGGTCGTCACGTGCTTTCCTACGGCTTTGCCGAGAGCAACGACATCGTCTGCATGCACCCGGATGTCAAGGGCATCCAGAGCGATTTTATCGTTCGCTTTGAGGACGGCACTGAGCACGCTGTGGAGATCAAGAGCAATCCCGGTCGCCACAACATGCTCAACGCCACGGCGGTGCTCACCGTCGCCCATGTCCTGGGCCTTGACATCGACGCCGCCGCCAAGGCGCTCTCGAGCTTTGAGGGCGTCCGCCGTCGCTTTACCCACGTGGGCGATATCGATGGCATCACCGTGGTCGATGATTACGGCCATCACCCCACCGAGATCAAGGCGACGCTTGCTGCCGCTTCGTCGCTGGGCTACAAGCACGTCGACGTCGTGTTCCAGCCGCACCGCTATTCGCGCCTGCAGGCCCTGTGCGACGACTTTGCCGATGCATTTGCCAATGCCGATAAACTGCTGCTGATTGATGTGTTCTCGGCTGGCGAGATGCCCATTCCGGGTGTCACCTCTAAGATGCTCGCCGATACCGTGCGCGCCAAGCATCCTGGCAAGGAGGTCGTGTACTGCTCCAGCCGTCTTGAGCTCAATCAGGAGCTCGAGCAGATGGTGGGCGAGGGCGACCTGCTGCTCACTATGGGTGCCGGTGACGTTACGACCGTCGGTCCCGAGTTCATTGAGTATCTGACTGCCAAGAAAGACGCTTAAGTCTAATGGGTCTGTTTAACGCCGTCATGGCGCTCTCGGGCATGATCGACACGGATGTGATCGAGGACGAGCGCCTTGCGCGTCATACGAGCTATCGTATCGGCGGCAAGGCCGACCTCTTTGTGACGTGCCATAGCTACCATGCCCTGCGTCGCGCCGTGGCGGTGCTCGATCGCGAGCAGGTGCCGTGGGTCATCATCGGCAAGGGCTCCAATCTGCTGGTTGCCGATGGCGGTTATCGCGGCGCCGTCATTTCGCTCGGACGTGAGTTTCAGCGCACGGTTGTTGCCGATGACGGTTGTACGCTGACGGTCGGTGCGGGCGTGATGTTTGCGCGCCTGGTCAACGATGCCCTGTCGCGTAGCCTCTCGGGCCTTGAGTTTGCCGTTGGCATCCCTGGTTCGGTTGGCGGTGCGATATCTATGAATGCCGGCACACGGACCGAGTGGATTGGCTCGCTGGTTGAGGATGTCGTAACGTTTGACCCGGCATCCGGTATCAAACATTATGCGGGGTCCGAGATCACTTGGGGCTACCGCGAATGTAGCCTTCCCCGCAATGAGATCATCCTCGAGTGCGTGCTCAAGCTTAAACTGGCGCCCAAGGCCGACATTCGCGAGCGCATGGAGCGGTACCTGACGAGGCGCAAGCGTACACAGCCCATGGGTCGCGCATCCTGCGGGTCGGTCTTTCGCAACCCGCCCGATGCGAGCGTGGGCAAGCTTATCGAGGATTGTGGATTAAAGGGTTTTTCGATTGGCGGCGCGGAAGTTTCGCCCGTTCACGCTAATTTTATCGTTAATAACGGAACTGCCTCGGCCGATGACGTTGCCGCGGTTATCAGACATGTGCACGGAAAGGTGAGGGAGGCGTATGGCATCGAGCTCAGACCGGAAGTTAAATTCCTCGGCTTCTAGAGCATCGAAACCCACCTTCCGCCGCGCCGGAGGGCGTTCCGGCGCGCCTGCCAAACCTCAACGCAATACCGTCGCGCACTCTAAGTCTGTCGGGCATGCTCGACAGACCAGTCGTCCGGTCGTCGGCTCGCAGCTCGGTAATCGTCCGGCCGCAAAAAAGTCCTCGCGTCCCTCGGTGACGTCAAAGCCTGTTATGGGCGCCAAGCCTGCCCGTCCCATGGCAACTCCTAAGCCACCGACGGGAACTAAAACGCTGCGTCCGGGTCGCACGCTGGGCGCATCGAAACCGCGCTCGCTGACATCGGTGCCGGCTACCGCCAAGAAGCCTTCGGGTAAAAAAGGCGTCAACCCGTTGTCTTCACTTGGGGCGATGGCAAATAAAACATCAGACGCCGCTTCTGTCGTTACAGGCAAAGGCAAAATCGTGGGCGGCGTTCTGGCCGTCTTGGCCGCGCTCGTCGTCGTTGCCATCGTGGTGATTAACTCTGGATTGTTTACCGCCACTGATATTCAGATTCAAGGCAGCGAGCATGTGACGAAGCACGATGCTATCCAGCTGATCGATTTGCCCGAGGGAACGTCGCTTTTTAACGTCGATCCCGACCAGATTACCGAGGACCTCAAGCAGAACCCGTGGGTCTCGGGCGTGGATGTTCAGCGTCAGTTCCCGCATACGCTCATCATTACGCCTATGGAGCGCAAGGTCATCGCAATTGCCTATATCAGCTCCGATGACCTAGCCTGGGCCATCGGGGATGATGACACCTGGATCGCCCCGCTGTCGACGTCGGTCGAAGTGGACGACCAGGGCAACGTCATCACGACAGGGCAGGGCTCAAATACCCTGACCGGCATCGATGCCGCACTGGCGCTCGCTAAGCACTATGGCGCGGTGTTGCTGACTGATGTCTCGGCGGATGTCGCTCCAGTTTCCGGCCAGGCGGTGAGCTCCAAGGCCGTTAAGGCCGGCCTGGATTATGTGCGTGGTTTTTCGAGCGAGTTCTTGGGACAAGTCAAGGATATTTCCACGCCTTCGGTCGAAGCCATCTCGGCAAACCTCAATAACGGCATTGAGGTGTCGCTGGGCGATTCGGACGATATCGCCAAGAAGGAACGCGTAGTCACCAAGTTGCTTTCGCAGGTAGAGGGCGTAACGTATATCAATGTGCGCTCTCCGGGCAACTACACATTTAGGAATGCTCCGACCTCATAGCGCTGGTTGATGCTTTGTTGAGTGGCCATACCACGCCGTTTATCTGGTTTGTTTGGTTTTCACGGTCAATTATTTGACTGATACGTTCATAATGTGCAACCATAATACGGTTTACCTTTGCATTTACTTTCAACCTGAAGGTTAATGTGCGCAGGGGTCGACCCATGCTATGGCTATAACCTTTGTTCGGAGGACCGACATGCACGAGACAGAGATCAACAACTACCTTGCCGTCATTAAGGTGGTCGGCGTCGGCGGCGGCGGTACCAACGCGGTCAATCGAATGATCGAAGAGGGCATCCGCGGCGTCGAGTTTGTTGCCATCAACACCGATGCTCAGGCACTCGCGATCTCTGATGCCGATATCAAGGTGCACATCGGCACCGACCTTACCCGCGGCCTGGGCGCCGGCGCCAACCCCGAGGTTGGCCGCAAGGCTGCCGATGAGTCCCGCGACGACATTGCCGAGGCGCTCGCTGGCGCCGACATGGTGTTCATCACCTGCGGCGAGGGCGGTGGCACCGGTACCGGCGCTGCTCCCATCGTTGCCGATATCGCGATGAACGAGGTCGGCGCACTGACCGTCGCCGTCGTGACCAAGCCCTTCACCTTCGAGGGCCGCAAGCGCAAGAAGAGCGCCGAGGAGGGCATTAAGACCCTCTCCGATTGCGTCGATACCATGATCGTCATCCCCAACGATAAGCTGCTCGACATCGCCGAGAAGAAGACTACCATGCTCGAGGCCTTCGCGATTGCCGATGGCGTCCTTTCCCAGGGCACCCAGGGCATCACCGACCTCATCACCGTCCCCGGTATCATCAACCTGGACTTCGCCGATGTTAAGACCATCATGAAGCAGGCCGGTACCGCCATGATGGGTATCGGTACCTCTTCTGGGGATACCCGTGCCGTCGACGCTGCCCAGCAGGCCATCTCCAGCCCGCTGCTCGAGAGCTCCATCGATGGTGCCACACGCGTGCTGCTCTCCATCGCCGGTTCCAAGGACCTGGGCATCCAGGAGATCAGCGACGCCGCCGACGTTGTCGCCAACGCCGTCGACCCCGAGGCCAACATCATCTTCGGTACCGTTGTCGACGAGTCCCTGGGCGATCAGGTGCGTATCACCGTCATCGCTACGGGCTTCTCCGACTCCAACGTCAACCGTCAGGACGAGCTCTTTGCTGCTCAGCAGTCTCAGAGCAAGGCCGCTGCCTCCGCTGAGCCGCAGCGCACCGCTCCGGCCACCAGCCCGGCTCAGGCCGCTCCGACCCGCAACGTCGGTGGCACCGAGCTTCCTAACTTCGGCAACGATCAGTTCGAGCTTCCCGACTTCCTGAAGCGCGGTAGCTTCTAAGTCGTTCTTTGCATTGTTGCTCACGGGGGCGTGTCCGTATGGACGCGCCCTTTTTATTCAAGACTTTAGTCTGCTGGGCGCGCAGCGGCCAGCTTTAAACC
>URTZ01000029.1 GCA_900550825.1 uncultured Collinsella sp.
GCCGTCACGGCGGCGGTGCCTTTAGCGGAAAGGACTGCACCAAGGTTGACCGCTCCGCCGCATACGCCGCGCGCTGGGTCGCCAAGAACGTGGTCGCCGCCGGCCTGGCCGACCGCTGCGAAGTCGAGCTTGCCTACGCCATCGGCGTTTCCAAGCCCCTTTCAATCATGGTCGACACCTTCGGTACCGCTAAGGTCGCCGAGGACAAGATCGTTGAGGCCGTAGAGAAGACCTTCGACCTGCGCCCGGGCGCAATCATCCGCGACCTGGACCTGCGCCGCCCCATCTACGAAAAGACGGCAGCCTACGGTCACTTCGGCCGCGAAGACGCCGACTTCACCTGGGAGAAAACCGACCGAGTCGAAGAACTCAAAGCAGCCTGCGGCCTGTAAGCTTACGAGAAAAGCCACAGCCAAATAACAACGCACCAAAAGAAGTACCGGCCCCAACCGGTACTTCTTTTTTATTTAAAGATGGTGAAGATGAGCCGACCTGGGACATGGAATAGGTCATAGGCCGATAAATTTCGCAGCAGAGCGACTCCAACCATGTATCCTAAGTTCCGAGGGCTTTAGTATTTGGTCGATCGCGAGTTCCGCACGAGCCGGAGGCCACTTAATGTGGCCTCCGTGCGAGCAGGACTGTCCGAGCAGGCGACCAAACCCCGCGCCCCGTCCCGGCGAGCGCTTGGGGACCGGTGGCCTACAGGTGGCTGATGATCAGTTCCATCTTGCCTTCGAGGTCGATGGAGCTGACGGTGCTCGGGGCCAGCAGGTGGCTTCCCTTGTGGACGGGGTCGCCGCAGACGGTGCCTTCGCCGTCGATGACCGACAGACACATGAAGGGCCAGCGCTGGTCGAGGGTTTTGCTGCCGTCGACGCGCACACGATCGACGGTGTAGCAGGAGTTAGACTCGAGCTCGGTCACGCCGTTCACCTCGGGCGCGGTCACCGTGCCGTCGGTCGGAGCCTGGGCATCAAAGTCGATGCAGTCGAGGCTCTGCTCAATGTGCAGCGGGCGCAGGTTGCCGTCGGTGCCGGGACGGTCGTAGTCGTACAGACGATACGTCACGTCGCTCGACTGCTGCGTCTCCAAAATGAGCGTGCCGGTCTTGATGGCGTGCACGGTACCGGAATCAATCTGGAAAAAGTCGCCCTTGTGAATCGGCAACACGTTGAGCATGTCGTCCCAACGTCCTTCCTCGATCATTTGTGCGGCCTCGGCGCGGTCCTTGGCACGCTGGCCGACGATGATCGTGGCGTCGGGCTCGCAGTCCAGCACATACCAGCACTCGGTTTTGCCCAGGCTGCCGTTTTCGTGCTCGGCGGCGTACTCGTCGTTGGGATGAATCTGGATCGAAAGGTCGTCCTTGGCGTCCAGAATCTTAATGAGCAGCGGGAACTCCTTGCCCTCGCAGTTGCCAAAGAGCTCGCGATGCTCGGCCCACAGCCACGACAGCGTGTGGCCGGCATACGGGCCCTCCGCAATCTGGCAGTCGCCGTTGGGGTGGGCCGAGATGGCCCAGCACTCACCGATGGGACCCTCGGGAATGTCGTAGCCAAATACGGTTTCGAGCTGGCGACCGCCCCAGATCTTCTCGTGGAAGATCGGCGTCAGCTTAATCAAATCGGACATGTTCATACCCCCATTGTGTTGCGCGGGCGCTGCACAAAACAGCTCAAAGCGAGCGCCCGGATGACTACAAAAACCTATGCCAACGTTACGTTGTGCAACTCAAAGCGGTCGCCAACGTTGCGCGAGACCGAATACTCAAAGGCGGCGCCGCTGTCCAAAAAGCCAATCTGGGTGAGCTCGAGCAGGGGAGAGCCAGGCTTGGTGTCCAAGCGCTCGGCTTCTTCCTCGGTTGCTGCCACGGCGCGAATGGTACGGTGGAAGCTCGAAATCTTCAGCCCACATTGCTCGCGGATGAAGTGGTAGACCGATCCGTACAGGTCCTTCTTTTTAAGGCCTGGAATCAGCTCGAGGGGCATGTAGGTGTACTCGATAACGATGGGCTTCTCATCGGCCTGACGCACGCGCACGATGTGATAGGCAAAGTCATCCTCGGCAATTCCCAGCTGGGCTGCGATGTCCGCTGGTGGATTAACAATCGAGAAATCGTAGACCACCGAGGTCACCTTCTCCCCGCGGTGCTCATACGAAAAGCCCTGGGCACGGTCGTTTTTGCCCTGGAAAAACGCCTGACCGGGAAGTCCCGCCGTGTCCTTAACGTAGGTACCCGATCCGCGTCGGCTGGTAATAAGACCTTCCTCGGTGATTTGCTCGATAGCTCGTTTGACGGTGATTTTGGAAACGCTATAGAGCTCGCAGAACTCAACGACGGTGGGAAGCTTGTCGCCCGGTTTAAGAGTGCCATCCTCGATGCTTCGACGAATATCTGCAGCTATCGCCTCGTATTTGGGAATCATTGAACCTCCTTTCCGACATATATCAATACGCAAGTAAGTATAACCCTTAACAAGGCACCCATATAACCTTTATCTAAGAAGCTCGAGAAAGAAAAAAGAAAAAGACGCTTTACTTTTAGAATTAGAGCGCTATAGTTTAAGCAACGAACGGAATCTTTCCGCAGAACAGGATCGACCGTTTGGGGACGGTTTTGTTTTGGCGGGTTGGATATCGGTATGACCGGTGCGCGCCCGCGCCGGATAACCTGCCAAAGCAAACCCGTCTCCAACCGGAAGCTCTAGAACACGAAAGCGAGGACTTTGATGGCACAGTATCAGCTGCCCAACGACTTCTTCTTTGGCGCTGCTATGTCCGGCCCGCAGACTGAGGGTCAGTGGAACCAGGGCGGCAAGCTCGAGAACCTGTGGGACACCTGGTCCATCCAGGATCTGGGCTCGTTCTACAACTGCGTTGGCTCTTACGCCGGCAATGACTTTATGGCCAAGTACCAGGAAGACCTTCGCATTTTGAAGGACTTGGGCCTGGATACCTATCGCACTTCCATCCAGTGGAGCCGTCTGCTCGATGCCGACGGCAACCTCAACGAGGAAGGCGCCGCGTGGTATCATGAGTTGTTCCGTGCCTCTCGCGAAGCCGGCCTGGAGCCGTTTGTCAACTTGTACCACTTTGACATGCCCACCTACCTTTTTAACCGTGGCGGCTGGGAGAGCCGTGAGGTTGTCGAGGCTTACGCACATTACGCCGACGTCGCCTTCCACGAGTTTGGCCAGGAGATCAAGTACTGGTTCACCTTTAACGAGCCCATCGTCGAGCCCGAGCAGCGCTATCAGGAGGGCGTGTGGTTCCCGCAACTCCACGACTTCAACCGCGCTCGCACCGTGCAGTATCACATCTCGCTGGCACACGCGCTGGCCGTGGCCAACTATCGTCGCGCCTATGACGAGGGCGCTGTTCGCGCCGATGCCAAGATCGGCATGATCAACTGCTTTACTCCGGTCTACACCAAGGAGAACCCCAGCGAGGCAGACCTCGAGGCCGTGCGTATGACCAGCGGCATCAACAATCGCTGGTGGCTCGACCTTATTACCAAGGGCGAGCTTCCTGCCGACGTGCTCGACAGCCTGGCCGAGGGCGGCGTTAAGCTCCCGTTCCGTGCCGGCGACCAAGAGATTCTCAAGCAGGGTGTTGTCGACTGGCTCGGCTGCAACTACTACCACCCCACGCGTGTTCAGGCGCCGGCGAGCAAGGTCGACCAGTACGGCCTGCCGCACTTTGCCGACGAGTACGTATGGCCCGACGCCGTTATGAACGAGAGCCGCGGCTGGGAGATCTACCCGCAGGGCCTCTACGACTTTGGCATGGACTGCGCTAAGAACTACCCCGATCTTGAGTGGTTCGTTTCCGAGAACGGCATCGGCATCATGGACGAATACAAGAACCGTGACGCCGAAGGAACCATCCAGGATGACTACCGCGTCGACTTTGTACGTCAGCACCTGGAGTGGGTGGCCAAGGCCATCGACGAGGGCGCCAAGTGCCGCGGATACCATTATTGGGCCGTCATCGATAACTGGTCTTGGGCCAATGCCTTTAAGAATCGCTATGGCTTTGTCGAGGTCGATCTGATGGATGGCTATAAGCGCCGTCTTAAGAAGTCGGCGGCCTGGCTCAAACAGGTCGCCACGACCCACGTGGTTGATTAGCGACCGGACGAACGTCCAGACCGCGCGCCGCCGCGCGCAACACATGGCACATCTGGTGGCAGAGGGCGACAGACCACCGTGCGCATAGGAAAGGCCGGATTTGAAAGTTAGGAGCAATCATGGCCAGTGACAACGGAAAGAGCTTCCTCGACAAGTTTGCCGAGGTCTCTGCGAAGGTGGGAAACCAGGTTCACCTGCGTTCCCTGCGTGACGCCTTCGCGACCATCACGCCGCTCTATATCCTTGCGGGTATCGCGGTTCTTATTAACAACGTCGTGTTCCCTCTGTTCCCGCTCGATGCGGCGGGCCTTGCCAACCTTCAGACGTGGGGTTCGGCGATTACGCTGGGCACCCTCAACGTCTCTGCCATTAGCTTGGCCGGATTGATTGGCTACAGCCTCGCTAAGAACAAGCGCTTCGATAATCCGCTTGCTTGCATGGTCGTCGCTATCTCTGCCTTCGTCATCATGATGCCGCAGCAGATCACCGCCTCGCTTGCCGCCACGAGCCCGCTGCTCACCGACAAGATCACCTCCGCCGAGGTCACGGGCGCCCTTTCGACTGCCAACACCGGCACCAACGGTCTGTTCTCGGCTATTATCATCGCCCTGCTTTCCGTCTCGCTCTTCATCAAGATTTCTGGCGTCGAGAAGCTCAAGGTTAAGCTGGGCGAGGGCGTGCCTCCCGCGGTCTCCAACTCCTTCAACGTCATGATTCCGATGCTGCTTAACCTCGCGGTCTTCGCTCTTGCCGCAGCCCTGCTCGCCGTGTGCGCCGGCACCGATCTGTGCACCATCATCTCCACGTGCATCTCCAACCCGCTCAAGAGCATCATGAACGCTGGTCCGTGGGCTGTTATCCTCATCTACACCCTTGCCAACCTGCTGTTCTGCGTCGGTATTCACCAGTCCACCATCTCTGGCGCTACCGTCGAGCCGATCCTGACCATGCTCATCGTCGACAACATGGCTACCTTTGCCGCCGGTGGCACCATCCAGCCCGATCACTACATGAACATGCAGATCGTTAACAGCTTCGCCCTCATCGGCGGCTCGGGCTGCACCCTCATGCTTCTGCTCGACACGCTCCTGTTCTCCAAGAACAAGGCTTCCGAGACCGTTTCCAAGATGGCTATCCTGCCTGGTCTGTTCAACATCAACGAGCCGGTTATCTACGGTTACCCCATCGTGTACAACCTGCCGCTCATGATCCCGTTCGTCCTTCTTCCCGATCTGTTCATCGGCATCACCTATGGCCTTACCTGCGCAGGCATCATCAGCCCCTGCATCGCCCAGGTGCCCTGGACCATGCCTCCCGTCATCAATGCCCTGCTCGCTACGGGCTTTGACTGGCGCGCCGGCGTGTGGCAGGCTCTCGAGATTGTCATTGGCATGGCCGTCTACCTGCCCTTTATGAAGATTTCCGAGAAGGCAATCGCCAAGCAGGAGGCTCTCGCCGAGTAGAACGCCTAACGTTCGTCCCTTTCACCTTTGCGGGCGCCGGTACGCGGTGCCGGTGCCCGCGGCTCTCTCCCTTGTGTAAAGATGCAGAGGGGTGGGCACAATAGCCGCAAGGAATACAACCAGTTGTCGTCTGCGCGCCGCGCAGTTATAAGGAGGAAACCATGAAGAAGATCATGCTCTGCTGCAATGCCGGTATGTCCACGAGCCTGCTGGTCCAGAAGATGCAGGCCGAGGTTGCAAACCGTGGTCTGGATATTGAGATCGAGGCTCGTCCCATGAACGAGGCCCACGATCACCTGGACGAGTGCGACATGTTGCTGCTTGGTCCGCAGATCGGCTACACCAAGGGCGATTTTGAGAAGGAGGCCGCCGGTCGTTTTCCGGTCGAGGTCATCAACATGGTCGACTACGGCCGCATGAACGCTGCCGGCATCATCGACCACTGCGTCAGCGTGATGGGCTAGGTGCTCCGCATGGAGGATATGAACGAACTGCAGATGACCTGCTTCGAGATCATCAGCTACGTCGGTACCGCCAAGAGCATGTACATCAATGCCGTGCAAAAGGCCAAGGAGGGCGATTTTGACGCCGCCGAGGAGCTTATCAAGCAGGGCGACGAGGCCTATAACGGTGGCCACGATGTTCACATGGGGCTTCTGAAGAAGGAGGCCAACGGCGAGCGTAACGGCGAGGCCCCGTTGATTCTGCTGCATGCCGAGGACCAGATGGCCGGTACCGAGACCATGCGCGTCATGGCGACGGAGCTCATCGAGATTCACAAGCAGCTGCAGGTACTTCAGGCCTAGTCGGCGTTATCGCCGCGATGGGCCGTGCGGTCCAACAGACAACACAGTCCCTTTGACGGGCGCCGGGAGTCTCCGCCTCCCGGCGCCTTTATTTTTGGGGATGGTCTTGCGCGGCCTGTTGGGCAGCCAATTGCGTTACCCCAGATAAAACCTGCCAAAACAAACCTGTCCCTTTTTGGTAGGTTTTTGCCTTGAGAGCGGTACCATACAGGCAATGTTTAAACGAGAAAGGTGGGCTCCCATGGAACCTAAGCAGTACTACATCGGCATCGACGTCGGCGGCACTTCGGTTAAGGAGGGCCTGTTCGACGAGGACGGCAACCTGCTTGCCAAGGCCAGCGTGCCCACGCCTCCTATCGTTGACGCCGCGGGCTTTGCCGCGGTGACCGAGGCTATCGACCAGGTGGTCGCCAAGGCACAGATTCCGCGTGCCTTTGTGGCGGGCATTGGCCTGGCCGTTCCGTGTCCCATCCCGGCGTCGGGCGATGCCAAGGTCAAGGCCAACATTGCCATTAACCTGCCCGAGCTGAGGGTCGCCATTCAGAAGCACTGCCCCGATGCGGTCGTTAAGTATGAGAACGATGCCAACGCCGCTGCCATGGGCGAGGCCTGGCTCGGTTCTGCCAAGGGCGTGCAGAACGTGGTGATGGTCACCATCGGTACCGGCGTGGGCGGCGGCGTTATCGTTAACGGCGACGTGGTATCGGGCGTTGTGGGCGCCGGCGGCGAGATTGGCCACATGTGCCTGAACCCGGCCGAGGAGCGCACCTGCGGCTGTGGCGGCCATGGCCATCTGGAGCAGTATTCCAGCGCCACCGGCGTGGTGAGCAACTACCTTGCCGAGTGCAAGAAGGCGGGCGTCGAGCCCATTGAGCTCACCGGCCCCTCCGATTCCAAGGACGTGTTCCAGGCCTGCCGCGAGGGTGACAAGCTCGCGCTGGCAGCTGCCGATACCATGGCCGACTACCTCGGCCGCGCCCTGGCGCTTATTGCCAACGTGGTCGACTCCGAGATGTTCCTGATTGGCGGCGGTGCGTCTGCCTCGGCCGATGTCTACCTCGACAAGGTCCGCGAGCACTTCCAGCGCTACGCGCTTTCCGCCTCGCGCGAGACGCCCATTAAGGTCGCTTCGCTCGGCAACGACGCCGGCATCATCGGTGCCGCATACGTAGCCCTGCGCGCCGCCGGTAAATAGCTGGTGCAAGGGGGTCAGGTTGCTTTGCACCAACATGGTGCAAAAGGGACAGCCTTGGCCCCCATACCTGCCACAAAATATGCCGTGGCCCTTCCGTCTGCGAAGGCTCGGCATCGGCGTGCTACCATAGCTACGTCCAAGTACACATATCAAGTGGAGGATATCCATGGCAAACGTTCTTGTCTTTGGTCACCAGAACCCCGATAACGACGCCATCATGAGCGCCGTCGTCCTGTCCCAGCTGCTCAACCAGGTTGAGTATGCCGGCAACACCTACGAGGCCTGCGCCCTTGGTCAGCTTCCGGCAGAGTCCGCCAAGCTGCTCGCCGACGCCGGCATCGCCGAGCCTCGCGTGATCGAGTCCGTCGAGGCCGGTCAGCTCGTCGTCCTCACCGACCACAACGAGTCCGCCCAATCCGTCGCCGGCCTTAAGGACGCCACGGTCTTTGGTGTTGTCGACCATCACCGCATCGGCGACTTCGAGACCGCCGGCCCGCTGCACTACATCTGCCTGCCCTGGGGCTCCAGCTGCACCATCGTCACCAAGCTCGCCGGCGTGCTCGGCGTTGAGCTTTCCGACGTCCAGGCCAAGCTGCTGCTTTCGGCCATGATGACCGACACGCTCATGCTCAAGAGCCCCACCACCACCGATGTCGACCGCGCCGTCGCCGCCAAGCTCGGCGAGCAGGTGGGCGTCGACCCGGTCAAGTTTGGCATGGAGGTCTTCCTTACCCGCCCGTCCGGCTCCTTCACCGCTGCCGAGATGGTCGGCAACGACATCAAGATGTTCGAGCCCGCCGGCAAGAAGCTGCTCATCGGCCAGTACGAGACCGTCGACAAGAGCCGTGCGCTTGGCATGATTGACGAGATCCGCGAGGCCATGCGCGCCTACGCCGCCGAGAAGGGTGCTGACGGCATTGTCCTGTGCATCACCGACATCATGGAGGAGGGCTCGCAGGTCCTGCTCGAGGGCGAGACCGAGGCTGCTCAGAAGGGCCTGGGCATTGCCGATGAGCACGACGGCGTCTGGATGCCGGGCGTCCTCTCCCGTAAGAAGCAGGTCGCTGCCCCCATCATGGCCGCCTGCTAGGTTTAGTTGACCGAACGCCACGACCGGATCGCGGACGCCCCGCGCTCCGGTCGTTTTTTGTGCATGCGCCGCGTCGTCTCTTGGACAGGCGTGCCCGTGCCGTTGAGCAAATAATGTTCAACCTGTGGTTCCGCTTTTCGGCCACGCCTGCGTGCTTGTCGTGCAGGGTAGGCTAGATGCAAGCGTAATACGTTAGAGCGCGGCGCCGCCACTTGGGCGGGCCGTGCTTTTTTAAGACGGGAGCTTTCCCGTGAAAGGAGCCGCCCATGGCAGCAACCGAGCAGCTGTTCAACGTCCGTGAGCGCAAGCGCTTTGAACGCCACGACATTTGGGAGCGCATCGCCGAGAACGGCACGATTTCCGCCGCGGTTATGGTCATCGCCGCTATCGCCGCCGTCATTTGCGCCAACACCGATGCCTACGAGGCCATCCATCACTTTTTGGAGACCCCGCTGTATGTGGGTCTGGGCAACCTTACGGCCGGTCTTACCGTTGAGCTTTTCGTCAACGACTTCCTCATGGCGATTTTCTTTTTGTTGGTGGGCATTGAGCTTAAGTACGAGATGACGGTCGGCGAGCTCAAGAATCCACGCCAGGCCATGCTTCCCATGCTGGCGGCCGTGGGCGGCGTCGTCGTTCCCGCCTGTATCTACCTGATCTTTAACCATGTCGGCGCCCGCAACGGTTGGGCCATCCCCATGGCAACCGATATTGCCTTTGCGCTGGGCGTGCTGTCGCTTTTGGGCAATCGCGTGCCCAACGGCGTGCGCGTGTTCTTCTCGACGCTCGCCATCGCCGACGACCTCATCTCCATCGCTGCCATCGCCATCTTCTACGGTCAGAGCCCCAATCCGTTTTGGTTGGGCGCCGCCGCGCTGGTGACCTGCGCGCTCGTGTGGCTCAACAAGACGCAGCATTACCGCCTTGCCCCGTATTCGGTGCTGGGCCTGCTGCTGTGGTTCTGCATGTTTAAGAGCGGCGTGCACGCCACGCTTGCCGGCGTTATCTTGGCCTTTACCATCCCGGCCAAGTGCGGCGTCAAGCTCGATAGTCTGACTGACTGGCTGGGCGAGTGCCTGCCGCTGCTTGATGACCGCTACGACGACGAGGCACACATCCTGGGCCAGCATGACTTTACCGTCTCGACCACCAGGGTCGAGCGCGTCATGCACCGCGTGACCCCGCCGCTCATCCGCATGGAGCGTCTGATCTCCACGCCGGTCAACTTTGTGATTCTGCCGATCTTTGCGTTCGTGAACGCACAGGTTCGCCTAGTGGGTGTGGATATGAGCACGCTGCTCACCGACCCGGTGACGCTCGGCGTGTACTTTGGCATGCTGCTGGGCAAGCCGATCGGCATCTTTGGCATGACGTTTGCCCTGGTTAAGTTTAGGGTCTGCGAGCTGCCGCATAACGTTAACTGGCACATGATTGCCGGTGTGGGCATTCTGGGCGGCATCGGCTTCACCATGTCGATCCTCATCAGCGGCCTTGCCTTCCCGACGGCCCAGTTTGAGGTTCTGGCTGCCAAGGCCGCCATCCTTGCCGGTTCGGTCACCGCTGCCGTGCTCGGTATGATCTACATGAGCGTGGTCTGCAAACACCCCGCGCCCAAGGACGAGTAAGAGCACATACAAGTTTGAAAACGCCGCCTGTGAACACCATCACAAGCGGCGTTTTAGTCATTGGGGACGTTCTTAAACGACTAGGTTTATTCCACCGTTCCGTAGACGGCGCCCCAGCCGTGGGCGGCAAGGGCGGAGTTGAGCTGGTCGCAAAGCGATTGGCGGTCGTAGTAGCCGGGCGGCAATAGGTTCACGATTTCCATGAGATCGGGCGCCAGGTCCAAGATCTCGGCCTGTACGATGAGATCCAGGCGGTCGATGGCGCGGCGGTCGTAAAACAGCCCGTCGACCAGGCGCTGCAGGTCGCCGAATTCCTCGGCCTGGAACGATCCGTATTCCATAGTGCCTCCTTGGGCGCCCCACGCCGGCATGCGCGGCGATTCATAATTCATTGCGATGAACTTAATCTATCACGGCTTCATGCCGTTGCGGCGGTGGCGGTCTATACTTAGACGAACTGCAACGTCCCGCTTCGCGAAAGGTCGCACCCATGCAGACGATCTACCAGAAGATGGAAACCACCGAACTCGATGCCGCCATCGAGGCGCTCAAAGCCGAGGTCGCCGAGGTCAAGGCCAAGGGCCTGGCGCTCGACATGGCCCGCGGCAAGCCGTCGCCCTCCCAGGTGGACATCTCTCGACCCATGCTCGATATCCTCAATGCCGATGCCGATCTGCACGACGGCAACGTCGACTGCTCAAACTACGGTTGCTTTGAGGGCATTCCCTCGGCACGCAAGCTGGCGGGGGAGTTCCTGGGTTGCCCTGCCGAGCAGACGCTCGTACTGGGTTCGTCGAGCCTTCTGATCGAGCACGATATCGCCGGCATGTTTTGGCGCTGCGGTTCGTGCGGCAGCGAGCCTTGGGAGGCTTACGAGGCCGCGCACGACGGCAAGAAGGTCAAGTTCCTGTGCCCCGTTCCCGGCTACGATCGCCACTTTGGCATCACCGCCGACCTGGGTATCGAGAATGTCCCCGTCGCGATGACCGACAACGGCCCCGACATGGACGAGGTCGAGCGTCTGGTTGCCGCCGACGACTCCATCAAGGGCATCTGGTGCGTGCCCAAGTATTCCAACCCCACGGGCATCACCTTTAGCGAGGACACCGTGCGTCGCCTGGTCGAGATGCCCACGGCCGCGCCCGATTTCCGCATCTTCTGGGACAACGCCTACTGCGTGCACGACCTGTACGACGAGACCGACGAGCTCGCCAATATCTTCGACCTCGCTCGCGCGGCGGGCACCGAGGACCGCGTGGTGGCCTTTGCCTCGACATCCAAGATCACCTTCCCGGGCGCCGGCATCGGCTTTATCGGTGCGAGCCCCGCGGTCATCGCCGAGTTCTCCAAGTGCCTGAAGGCCGGCCTCATCAGCGCCGACAAGCTCAACCAGCTGCGCCACGTGCGCTTCCTTCCCACCATCGAGGCGGTCAAGGAGCACATGAAAAAGCATGCCGAGTTCCTGCGCCCGCGCTTTGAGGCCGTTGAGCGTAAGCTCACCGAGGGCCTGGGCGATACGGGTTGCGCCACTTGGACGCATCCCCGCGGCGGCTACTTTGTGAGCTTTGATGGTCCCGAGGGCTCGGCCCAAAAGGTCGCAGCGCTTTGTGCCGACCTGGGCGTCAAGCTTACGCCGGCTGGTGCTACCTGGCCTTATGGCAAGGATCCGCGCGACACCAACATCCGCATCGCGCCGAGCTATCCCACGGTCGATGACCTGGAGGCCGCGCTCGACGTGCTGGTGCTGGCCGTTAAGCTTGTCGCTGCCGAGCTTGCTCGTGCCGAGCGCGCCTAACGCCTAGGGCCCCGTAAGTCCGCGCCCAGTACTATCCGCACTTTCGATACGTAAAGGAGCGTATACATGGATTTGGGTATTTCCACCAACCCCACGCCAGAGCTCTACACCATTAAGGTAACCGGCGAGATCGATATCTCTAACGCCGATAGCCTGCGCAATGCCATCGACCTGGCGCTCGAGCAGCCCACTGAGGCCGTTGAGCTCGATTTTGCCCAGGTGAGCTACATCGATTCGACGGGCATTGGCGTGCTCGTGGGCGCCGCGCACCACGCGGTCGACCACGGTAAGCGCTTTAGCTGCACTAATGTGCAGCCCCAGGTGATGCGCGTGGTTCAGCTGTTGGGTGTCGACCAGGAGATTTCGATCACCGCTGCATAATCTTTGCCCCCAAAAGGGCGTGCCGTTTGGCATATGTTTGTGATGCGCTCGGACGTTTTGGCGTCCGGGCGCTATACTTGACCGAATGAATAGACGAGTTCCGGCCGAATGGCGCGGTGCGGGCTCGACTCACATCGAGCCTTGGAGGTATGTGTGTTTGGTATTGGAGAGGGTGAGCTGGCAATCATCGTGGTCTTCGGCTTTTTGCTGTTTGGCCCGGATAAGCTCCCGCAGATGGGCCGCACGATCGGCCGTGCCATCCGTCAGTTCCGCGAGACGCAGGAAAAGATGACGGCCGTTGTTCAGTCCGAGATCATCGATCCGGTAAGCGAAGCCGCGTCGGCCCCGGTCAAGCCCAAGAAGGCTGCCGTCGATGATGATTCCGATGCGGACGAGGATACCGTCGAGACGGCTGCGCCCGCAAAGAAGGAGACCTTTGCCGAGCGCCGTGCCCGCCTTGCCGCCGAGAAGGCCGCGAGCGAGGGTGCCACCGAGGACGAAGGCGCTGCTGGTGAGGCCGAGGGCGCCGAGCCCGCCAAGGCCGAGCCTGCTGCTGCCGCAGCCGAGCCCGAGCCTGCTGCAGAGCCGGAGCCCGAGCCCGAGCCGGCAGAGCCCACGACGGCTGACCTCTACGCCCGTCGTCCCCGTAAGCGCAAGGCTGTCGTCGACCAGCTCGCTCGCGAGCTCGAGGCCGAGGACGACGCCGCTGCCGCCGACGCCCCGAAGGGAGGCGATGAGTAATGCCTATCGGACCTGCGCGTATGCCGCTCTTCGATCACCTGGGAGAGCTCCGTCGCCGCCTGACCATCGTGGTCGTGTCGGTGTTCGCCGCCGCTATCGTGCTGTATTTCGCCACGCCTGTGGTGCTCGACATCCTGGAAGATCCCATCCGCTCCTTTGTGCCGGACGGTAAGTTCTACATCACTACCACGCTCGGCGGCTTTGGCTTGCGCTTCTCGCTGGCCATCAAGATGGCCGTGGTCATGTGCACGCCCATGATCATCTGGCAGATTCTGGCGTTTTTCCTGCCGGCGCTTCGCCCCAACGAGCGCAAGTGGGTCGTGCCCACGGTGCTCGCCTCGACGGTGCTGTTCTTCCTGGGTGCCATCTTCTGCTACTTCATCATCATTCCTGCGGGCTTTGAGTGGCTCATCGGCGAGACCTCGGCCGTCGCTACGGCACTGCCCGATCTGGAGAACTACGTCAACATGGAGCTGCTCTTTATGATCGGCTTTGGCGTGGCGTTTGAGCTGCCGCTCATCATCTTCTATCTGTCCGTCTTCCACATCGTGTCCTACGCTGCTTTCCGCGGTGCCTGGCGTTATGTATACGTTGGCCTGCTCGTGGGTTCGGCTGTGATCACGCCCGACGGCTCGCCCGTTACGCTGGGTCTCATGTATGGCGCCCTGCTCTCGCTCTACGAGATTTCGCTCGCCATCGCCCGTGTGGTCATTACCGCGCGCGAGGGCAAGGAGGGCTTGTTTGTGAGCCGTCTGGACCTGTTCTCGGACGACGAGGACGACGAGGAGTAAAACGGTATGCACGAAGTTGGCATTGTCAACGGCATACTCGATACAGTGATTCGCGCGGCGCGTGGGGCGGGGGCCTCGCGCGCCGTTTTGGTAACGCTGCGTATCGGGGATATGACCGAGGTCGTGCGCGAGGCGCTCGACTTTGCGTGGGAGACGTTTCGCGACGAGGACCCGCTCACGCGCGGCTGCGAGCTTGCTGTGGAGGAAGTCCATCCACAAAGCGAGTGCCTGGACTGCGGCGAGGTCTTTGAGCACGACCGCTTCCATTGCCGCTGTCCCCAGTGTGGCGGCGCCAACGTGCGTCTGCTGCACGGCCGCGAGCTCGACATCGCCAGTATCGAAATCGAAACCCCCGACGATTAACCCGCCAGCCACCTGGGGGCAGGGTACAAAGGGGCTAAAGTAAGGAGCGCTAAGTATGGCCGAGAAAACGATTGATATCGCGTCGCCGATTCTGTCGCGCAACGAGCGCCTGGCAGATCAGCTGCGTCAGCGATTTAATGAGACAAACACCTATGTGATCAATGTGCTGTCGAGCCCTGGCTCGGGCAAGACCACTACGATTCTGGGCACCAACGAGCGCCTGCGCGACAAGGCCGGCTTGCGCTGCGCCGTCATCGAGGGCGATATCGCCTCGGACGTCGACGCCATCACCATGAAGGAAGCCGGCATGCCCGCCATCCAAATCAACACGGGCGGCCTGTGCCACCTCGAGGGCAACATGATCATGGAGGCCGTTGACGCCTTCGACCAGGCTGTGGGTCTGGAAAACATCGACGTCATCTTTATCGAAAACGTGGGCAACCTGGTCTGCCCAGTCGACTTTGACCTGGGCGAGAACCTGTCTATCATGATCCTCTCGGTGCCCGAGGGCGACGACAAGCCCGTCAAGTACCCGGGCATCTTCCAACACGCCGGCGCACAGCTGCTCAACAAGGTCGACGTGGCCCCGGCTTTCGATTTTGACATGGATAGGTATACTAAGACACTCGATGACCTCAATCCGCAGGCGCCGCGGTTTGCCGTGAGCGCGCGCAAGGGCGAGGGCATGGATGCCTGGTGTGATTGGCTCATCGGGCAGATTGAGCAAGCAAGGGCGTAAGTCGGCCGCCATACGGGCGGGCGTAGCCGCAGAGATACGAGATAGGAGCCTCTTTTGAAGCTCATCATCGCCGAGAAAAACGACGCCGCGCGTCAGATCGCCGAGCGTCTGTCCACGGGCAAGCCCAAAAAGGACAAGGTGTACAACACCGCCATCTACCGTTTTGAGTGGAAGGGCGAGGAGTGCGTGACCATCGGCCTTGCCGGTCACATCCTAGCGCCCGATTTTTGCGACAGCGTGCTGTTCGATAAAAAGCTGGGTTGGTATTCGGTGACCGAGGACGGCGAGATGCTGCCGGCCGACATGCCCGATGGCCTGGCTCGTCCGCCCTACGACACCAAGCGCAAGCCGTTCCTTGCCGATGGCATTTCCATCAAGGGCTGGAAGCTCGAGAGCCTGCCTTACCTCACCTGGGCGCCTGTCATTAAGCTGCCGGCCGAGAAGGAGCTCATTCGTTCGCTCAAGAACCTCGCTAAAAAGTCCGACAGCGTCATTATCGCCACGGACTTCGACCGCGAGGGCGAGCTGATTGGCTCGGACGCTCTCAACAAGGTGCGCGAGGTTGCGCCCGACTTGCCGGTCGCCCG
>URTZ01000030.1 GCA_900550825.1 uncultured Collinsella sp.
CGAGGACGCCGAGACCGATTTGGCCCTGCGCATCATCGCCGACCACTCCCGTGCCGTCGACTTTATGATCTCGGACGGCATCCTTCCCGGTAACGAGGGTCGCGAGTACGTCCTTCGCCGCCTGCTCCGTCGTGCCGTGTTCCACGGTCGCCTGCTGGGCATCGAGGGCGCCTTCCTGACCAAGTTCATCGACGAAGTCAACGCTCAGATGGGCGAGGCTTATCCCGAGCTGCTCAAGAACGTCGCCCTCGTCAAGGGTATCGTCGCCTCCGAGGAGGAGCGCTTCTCCACGACGCTCGACAACGGCCGTGTTTACCTGGACGAGGCCCTGGCAGCGCTTGCCGAGGGCGCTGTGCTTCCGGGCGACGTTGCCTTTAAGCTGCACGACACCTTTGGTTTCCCCATCGACCTGACCGTCGAGATCGCCGGCACCGCTGGCCACGATGTCGATATGGACGGCTTCACTGCCTGCATGGAGGACCAGAAGGCCCGCGCCCGCGCCAATGCCAAAGGCGACGCCTGGGGCAGCTTCAACGACGTTTGGGTCGAGCTTTCCGACAAGGTCGCCGCGACTGAGTTCGACGGCTATGACAACGATGTGATCGAGGGCGCCAAGGTTGTTGCCATCGTGCGCAACGGCGAGTCCGTCGAGTCCGCTGCCGCCGGCGAGGACGTCGAGGTCGTTCTCGACCGCACTCCGTTCTATGCCGAGATGGGTGGCCAGCAGGGCGATGCCGGCGAGCTTTCCGCCGAGGGCGTTTCGCTGACCGTTTCCGATACCAAGAACCACAACGGCCTGTATGCTCACGTCGCCCACATTGCCGAGGGCACGCTGGCCGTCGGTGCTACCGTGACCGCCGCGCTCGACGCCGAGCGCCGTGGCTTCCTGCGCCGCAACCACACCGCCACGCACCTGCTCGACGCCGCCCTTAAGCAGGTCCTGGGCGAGCACGTCTCCCAGGCCGGCTCGCTGGTGACGCCCGAGCACCTGCGCTTTGACTTTACGCACTTCGAGGCCCTGTCCTCCGAGCAGCTCAAGGCTGTCGAGGACCTGGTCAACCAGCAGATCTTCGCTTCCAAGCCGGTCGTGACCCGTGTCATGGGCATCGACGAGGCTAAGGCTGCCGGCGCTGTCGCCCTGTTTGGCGAGAAGTATGGCGACGTCGTCCGCGTTGTCTCCGTGGGCGCTGAGGTCCAGCCGTTCTCCCGCGAACTCTGCGGTGGCACACACGCTGCCAACACCGCCGAGATCGGCCTGTTCAAGATCATTTCCGAGTCCTCCACGGGCTCCAATGTCCGCCGTATCGAGGCCGTGACCTCTAAGGGTGCCCTCGACTATATGGCCGACCGCCTGGCACTCGTTGACGCCGCCGCCGCTGCGCTCAAGTGCCGCGTGGATGAGGTTCCCGCTCGTGTGGAGAACCTGCAGGCCGAGCTGCGCGAGACGTCCAATAAGCTCAAAAAGGCTCTGACCGGTGGCTCCTCCGACGCCATCTCCAGCGCCATCGAGGGCGCCGTCGAGCTCGACGGCTATAAGCTCGTTGTCGCTGAGCTCCAGGGCCTTGAGGCTGCCGACCTGCGCAACGTATGGGATACCGTGCATCAGAAGGTCGCCGGCCCTGTCGCTTGTGTCGTCGCCAGCGTGACTGAGAAGGGCACTCCGGCCCTGCTCGCTGCCGGCTCCGATGACGCCGTGAAGGCCGGTTTCCACGCCGGTAACGTGATCAAGCAGATTGCGGGCCTGGTCGACGGTCGCGGTGGCGGTCGTCCCAACATGGCCCAGGCCGGTGGCAAGAATGCTGCCGGCATCGCCGATGCCCTCGCGGCCGCTAAGACCGCGCTCGGCGCCTAAGAACCTAAGTAGTCGCTGTGGTCGCGCTCGCACTGGACATAGGGGAGACCAGGATTGGCATTGCCGTCTCGAGCCGTGATGGCAAGATGGCGATGCCTGTCAAGGTGCTTCCGGCTGCCGAGGTCACCGGTATGGCCAAGACGTTCCGCTACCTTGTTGAGGACTATGAGCCCGACATCCTGGTAAGCGGACGTCCCCTGACCATGGCCGGTGAGCCCGGCCCTCAGGCCGAGCGCGTTGCCGCTGTGGCGCAAAAGATTGCCGACGAGCTCGATCTTCCGTTGGAGTTTGAGGACGAGCGTCTGTCCTCGCAAGAGGCCAAGCGTATCCTGCGCGAGCAGGGACTCAACGAAAAGCAGATGAGGGGCAAGATCGACATGATTGCCGCCAGCCTGTTTTTGCAGACGTGGCTCGATCGTAAAAACGAGGAGGTTTCGCATGCCTAGTGCTTCCGATCCGCGCCAGCCGAATCGTACACAGCAGCCGGCGTCGCGCCCTGCCCAGCCTGGCCAGCGTCCGGCACAGCCGACGCAGCGCGCAGCTCAGCCTGCCGCGCGCCCGGCGCAGTCCTTCTCTCGTTCGGCCCAACCTGTTCAACGGACGGGTCAGCAGCCTTCTGCTCGTTCGGTTCAGCATTCGGCTTCTCACGCGGTTCAGCAGCCCACTGCTCGTACGGCCCAGCCTGCAGGCGGCACCCGCTTTAAGCAGCAGGCACCTACCCAGCGAACGCAGGCCCCCCAATCGCATTCGCATCACGCTCGTGGTTCGCATGGCGTTGCTCCGGCGACCCGCTCGAGCTACAACACGCATGCTCGTCGCGGTGCTCAAAAGAAAAGCTCCCCGGTGCCTATGATTATCGGTGGCGTTGTTGCCGTGCTTGCGCTTGTCGCGATCGTTTTCTTTGTCGTGCCAGCCGTCAAGGGCTTCTTTGGCGGTGAGGGTGCGAAAGTCGTTGCAGGCCAGCAGGTTACTATCACGATTCCCGATGGTGCCTCGGGTGACAGCATCGCTTCGATTCTCTCCGAGAACCATATCGTAGAAAATCCCAAGGATTACTATGCGGCGGTGAAAAAGCTCAACGCCGATATGTCGCTCAAGCCTGGTGATTATTCGTTCACCACACTCATGGATGCGACCAAGGTTGTTCAGCAGCTCATGGAAGGCCCCAACGCGGGCTCCAATACGCTGACTATCCCTGAGGGCCTGACGGTCGATCAAGTCGCCGACCGTGTGGCCCAGGCCTACGACAGCATCTCTAAGGAAGACTTCCTCAACCAGGCCAAGGCCTCCAACTACGTGGACGACTATAGCTTCCTTAAGGGCGCCGCCAACGATTCGCTCGAGGGTTTCTTGTTCCCCAAGACCTATTCGCTGGGCGATTCGCCGACGGCCGATGACGTGATTCGCGCTATGCTCGATCAGTTTAAGACCGAGTACAAGTCGCTTGACTTTGCGAGCTGCGAAGCCAAGATCAAGGAACGCTACGGTGTGGAGATGTCCGACTACGACATCGTCAACTTGGCCTCTATCGTTGAGCGCGAGGGCCTCAACGCCGATCAACGTGCGCATGTGGCCTCGGTTTTCTACAACCGCCTTGCCGGCAAGCTCGACGGTCTGCGCTATCTCAATAGCGATGCGACTATGATGTATGTCACCGGTGGCGAGGTTACCGCCGACGACCTGCAGAGCGATAGTCCGTATAACACCTATAAGCATGAGGGTCTGCCGCCCACGCCCATCTGCTCTCCGTCGCTCGAGGCACTCAAGGCCACGCTTGAGCCGACCGACTCCGATGACCTGTATTTCTACATTACGCAGGACGAGGAGTACTTCTCGCAAACCTACGAAGAGCATCAACAGTCTTGGAATTAGCATGAGGATTTTTAGCCCCAAACGTTACGTTGCCTCGGTCGATCGCATCGACCTTAATACCCTGTGGGCCGACGGCAAACGCGCCATTCTGCTCGATCGCGATAACACCTTGGTGCCGCGCGACACCGAGCAGGTTCCCGCCGCGGTTTCCGCTTGGCTCGATGCCGCCCGCGCCAAAGGCTTTAAGCTGTGCATGGTGTCCAACAACTGGCATCGCGACCAGGTCATGAGCTCTGCACGCGAGCTGGGACTCGAGGCCATCAGCCACGCCATGAAGCCGGCGCCGTTTGCCCTCAAGGCGGGTCTTAAGCGCCTCGGCGCCACGGCCGACGAGGCGGTGCTGATCGGTGATCAGCTCTACACGGACGTGTGGAGCGGCAACTTCGCCGGCGTCGATACCATCCTGGTAAAGCCGCAGGCGACGCAGGACCTGTGGTATACGCAGATCTTCCGTATCTTTGAGCGCCGGGCCCTTCGCGACCTTCCCTGCGAGGAATAGGTCTCGCTATGTCCCAGCACACCAAACACGGCTGCGACCATATCTTCTTTATCGGCTTTTTGGGCGCGGGCAAATCGACGCTCGCGCGCAACGTCGGCACTATGTTCAAGCGGCGTTTTATCGATACCGACCGTCTGGTCGTGCGCCGTTGCGGCAAGTCGGTAACCGAGATTTTTCAGACCGAGGGCGAGGATCGTTTTCGCGAGCTCGAGACCTCGGCGCTCCGTTCGCTCCAAAGTGAGCGCAGCCTGTTGGTTTCGTGCGGGGGCGGCATTGTCGAGACGCCGGTGAATATTGAGCTGATGCACGAAATGGGTACGTGCGTGTACCTCGAGGGTGACTTCGAGGATTCGATTCGCCAGATTCGTCGGTCCGACACGCGCCCCGATTTTCGCTCTCCCGAGCATGCCGCGCGCCTGTTTGAGCATCGCCGTCCGCTGTATCGCCAGGCCGCCGATATTACCCTTGATATTCGCAACAAGTCCTTCGAGGACGTTTCCTACCTTTGTGCCGAGATGCTTTTGGAGCGTGGGCTGCTATGATTCGCCGTCAACTGATCAATTTCCAAAACCGCAGCGTCGATGTCCGCGTCGGATTGGGCGCGTTCGATGAACTGTCGCGTATGTTTGCCTCGGCCGTGGGCAAGCCTAAGCGCGCGATGGTCGTTTGGAACACCGCCACATCTGAGCGTTTTGGTGAAGTCGTCGAGCATGCGCTGGTCGACGCCGGTTTTGCCGTGTCGCTGCTAGTCCTTGAGGTTTCGCCTGCTGGTGCCACGCTGGCCGATGCTGATGCTATCTTTGGCGCCCTGTCTGCCAACGGCGTTACCTGCGACGATCTGGTTGTCGCCGTTGGCGATGCCGCAACCTGCTCGGTTGTTAGCTGGTGCGCCAACCAGTGGTGCGGCCGAACCGAGTGCGCGCTGTTGCCGACGACCTTTGACGCCATGCTCACGGTCGCGACGACCATGAAGCCGCTCGTCGCCTCGTCGGCCAATGCGCTTCCCGCTATCGCGTTCCGTCCCGAACCGGGCTTGGTCGTGTGTGACCTCGACCTTGTTCGTGAGGCGGACCCCGAGGACCTCAAGCTCGGCTTTGTGGTGCTTGTTGGCACCATGCTTTCGAGCAGTAAATCCCGCTGGAATCAGTTTACTGAGACCGTCCCCGAGATTCTCGCGGGCGAGGAGGTCGCGCTCGTCAATGCCGTTCAATGGTCTCAGACTGCCCGTAAGGACGTACTGATGGCCACGAACCCGAGCGCTCGCCATGCGCTCGATTTTGGCAAGACGGGGGAGCGTACCCTGCGCGCCTGCTTGGGCGATGCCGCCTCGCAGGTCCCTGCCTATCAGCTGTTATCCGAGGGCATGCGCTTTGAGGCGCGCCTAGCACATGATGCCTGCGACTTTGATATCGATTACGTCTTTGAGGTCGATGACTGCCTGGAGGACTTTGGCATCGAGGAACTTGCCTTCGATCTGGAGCCTGCCGCATATATCGAGGAGTTCCGCAGGCAGCAGTTTGTCCGCTCGAACCGCAGTATGTTGCCGCTGCCCGCGGCACTCGGCGCTATTCGTCTAACGTGCGTTGAGGACGAGGTTCTTGAGCGCCATGCTCACGCCTACTTGGCTTCTCGCAAAGAACTTCTCTAAGTTTTATTGACATCCATCGTCTTTCGTATCATGTTGAGGGGCGGGTTTCCAATCGGTTGCGGATCGCATGCGATTCCGTCGTTCGGTTGAGACCCGTCCCGTCTTTATAGAGACAACAAGAAAGGAATCTGCATGTCTGAGTTTGCTGCCGGTCCTGCCGGTCGTATCGAGCGTGTCCGTGCCCTGATGGCCGAGCGTGGCTACGACGCCATCGTGGTGCGCGACGAGGCCAACCTTCGTTGGCTTACGGGCGTGAAGGGCGTTTTCGATTACACCTTTGAATTCCCGCACGCGGCGTTTATTACGGCCGACCAGTGCCTGTTCCATACCGACTCGCGCTACCTCAACAGCTTTGAGGAGAACACGCCCGCCGGCAGCCCCTGGGTTTACGACATGGACGAGGGTACCATCCCCGGCTGGGTCGCCGGCAAGATTGCGGCTAACAAGTGCCGTGTCTGTGCTGTCGAGGACGATATGCAGATTAACTTCTACCAGGGTATTCAGCGCGGCCTGGAGGACCGCTCCGTTGCCTGCATGCTGCCGCTGATGCATGACGACATCCGCAAGATGCGCGCCATCAAGGACGCCGAGGAGATCGAGCTCATGCGCCATGCGCAGTCGATCACCGATGCCGCCTTCCAGCATATGCTCGGCTTTATTAAGCCCGGTATGACCGAGAAGCAGGTTCGCAACGAGCTTGAGAACTTTATGTTCGCCAACGGCGCCGACAGCCTGGCCTTCGGCTCCATTGTGGCGAGCGGCCCCAACACCGCCAACCCGCATGCCGTGCCGAGTGACCGTGTCATCGAGAAGGGCGACTTCGTCCTGATGGACTACGGCGCGGGCTACTGTGATTACCGCTCCGACATGACACGCACCGTCGTGATGGGCGAGCCCACGCAGGAGCAGCTCGACCTGTACGCGCTCGTGCGTCGTACGCACGAGGAGTGCGTCGCCGCCATCCATCCGGGCGTCGAGGGCAACGACATTTTCAAGCTTTCCAAGAAGATCATCGGCGATGCCGGCTATGGCGATTACTACAACCATGGCCTGGGTCACGGTGTGGGCATCGACATCCACGAGCTGCCCAACTTTAACCGCAGCAAGAATATCATCGAGGTCGGCTCGGTTATCACCATGGAGCCCGGCGTCTACCTGCCCGGCGTGGGCGGCGTGCGCCTGGAGGACTACGGCGTGGTCACCGAGAACGGCTATGAGTCCTTCACCAAGACCCCGCACGACCTGCACGTTATCGATTGCTAGCCCATTTCGATAGATTTTTGGGCGGGGCGTCCGGAGCAATTCGGGGCGCCCCGCGTTCTCTTTTTATGCGCTCGCCGCAGGCGCCGTCTGCAAGTGTATAATTTCTGTCGTATGTAATTTGGACGCTTGTGCGTTCTGCCCATAACAAGAAAGGTCGCTATGCCTACCATTTCTACCGCCGACTTCAAGAACGGCCTCGGTCTCCGCATCAAGGACAAGGTCTACACCATCGTCGAGTTCCAGCATGTCAAGCCGGGCAAGGGCGGCGCGTTTGTGCGCTACAAGACCCGCGACATCAAGAGCGGCCGCGTCGTCGAGAACACCTGCAACGCCGGCACCAAGTTCGAGAGCGTCATGCTCACCACCCGTGAGTTCCAGTACCTCTACAACGATGGCACCGACTACATCTTCATGGACAACGAGTCCTATGAGCAGGTTCCCGTTCCCGAGGACATGGTGGGCGAGAACTCCAAGTGGCTGCGCGAGAACGACATCTGCCAGCTGCTCTTCGCCGACGATGAGCTCATGGGCGTGACCCCGCCGATGTTCATCGAGACCACCATCGTCCAGACCGACCCGGGCTTTAAGGGCGACACCGTCCAGGGTTCCACCAAGCCGGCCACGATCGACACCGGCGCTGTCATCCAGGTCCCCATGTACCTCAACGAGGGCGAGGTCATCAAGGTTGACACCCGCGACGGCAAGTTCGTCTCCCGCGTCTAGCAACCAACTCTTCTAGGAGGACTCATGCCCCAGGAAATCAAGATTGACGGCATCGGGATTTCGCCCGATGTTCTGACCGCCATCGTCTCGCGCGCCGTGTCCGATGTCGAGGGCATCGCCTCCGTTGGCGTCAAGGACCTTGCCACCAACCTTGTCTCCATGATGCTCTCGTCCAAGGCCCCGGCTTCTGAGCCGGCGGTCGAGGCCGAGGTCGTCGGCGACAAGCTCGCACTCACCGTGCGCGTCGTGGTGTTCTTTGGCTATCCGTTCAAGAAACTCGCCGAGGCCGTTCGCGCTGCCGTGGTCGCCGCCATCGATGCCCAGGTTGGCGTTGAGGTCGAGCGCGTTGACGTTTGCATCGACGGCCTCGTTTTCCCCAAGGAGTAACCTTTGAGCCTTAAGGTTTATCGCGGGCGTACGCTTGCCCGCAGTCAGGCGCTGCAGCTGCTGTTCCAGGCCGAGGCCACGGACAGCCCGCTCGAGCGCGTCCTCGAGGGTGATTTCCTGATCTCGAAGGGTCCCCTCGATCCCTATGCTCTGGAGCTGTGCCGAGGTGCCTACGAGCATATCGACCGCATCGACTGTGCTCTGCGCTCCGTTGCCAAGAACTGGGATCTTATGCGCATGCCCGGCGCCGACCGCAACCTGCTGCGTATCGCCGTTTACGAGATGCGTTTCCTCACCGACGAGGAGGTCTCGGACGCCATCGTGATCAACGAGGCCGTTGAGCTTGCCAAGGCCTATGGCACCGACCAGTCCGCGTCGTTCGTCAACGGCGTGCTGGGTAAGATCGCGCGCAGCGAGGAGCTGCCGGGCGAGGACCTATACCAGGAGCTGCTGGCCGAGGATCGCGCTCGCGAGGAGGCACAGGCTGCCGAGGCTGCCGCAAAGGTTGCGGTTGCTCAGGCCGAGGCCGGCGTTCTCGACGAGGACGCTGAGGTCGCCGAGGCCGAGACCGGTACCGTCGAGGAGTAGCCATGCCAGAGGGTTCCGTCCGCAACTTCGACGAGATTTCGGACCGCTTGGACCAGATCATAGCTACCGTTCGCTCTAAGGATACGTCCTTGGAGCGTTCGCTCGATCTGTTTGACGAGGCGATTGAGCTGGGCTCCCGTGCGGTCGACATGGTCGACAAGTTTGAGCTGACGCCGCGTGAGGCCGACAAGCTCGAACAGGAATACGATGAGGATGCGGCAAACGAATCCCAGGATAGCTAGGCCGCATCTCCGGATACGAATGGTTGATGGCATTCATGAAACGCGTGCGTCTTGATGACGAACTGATTTCACAGGGCATCTGCGCCGATCGCGCGGATGCCCTTCGCACTCTTATGGCCGGCTTGGTCTCGAGTGGCGGTGAGCGCTTGACTTCGCCGGGCCTTAAGGTGATCCCGGGGCTGCCGCTGCATGTGAAGGGGCGCATTCCCTATGTTGGCCGCGGCGGTCTTAAGCTCGAAGGCGCGCTTGATGCGTTTGGCATCAATCCGACGGGCCTTGCCTGTCTGGATGTGGGCTGCTCTACCGGCGGCTTTACCGATTGTCTGCTCAAGCGCGGAGCTGCGACCGTTGTCTCGGTGGACGTGGGTCGCGCCCAGTTCGATTGGTCGTTGCGCCAGGACGATCGCGTGACGCTGCATGAGCGCACAAACGTGACGCAGCTGCCTGAGCTTGGCTATGCCGGCACTATCGACCTGGCTGTGTGTGATGTCTCGTTTACCAGCATCGCGAACATTATCGATGCGGTACTGGCGTGCCTGGCGCCTACGGGTGCATTCTGCACGCTCGTAAAGCCGCAGTTTGAGGCTCCGGCGGCGCTGGTGGGCGAGGGCGGCATTGTGACCGATTCCGCCGTGCGCCGCGATACACTCGTGGCGGCGGTTGAACTCTTTGCTGCCAAGGGCCTGTTCCCGGTCGATGTGTGCGTGTCGCCCATTCATGGTGCCAAGGGCAACGTTGAGTTTTTCCTGTACGGCACGAGATTTGACCCCGGCGATCGCTCGCAAGACGAGCTGCAATCCCAGGTATCGGTTATGAGCGAGAAAGCTGCAACGCTATGAAGGTCTTTCTGGTTCCCAATTACTACAAGCAAGAGGCGGTCGAGAGCGGCCTGATGCTCGAGCTTTGGCTGACGCGCCAGGGCTATGAGGTCGCATGGGCTGCCGACCAGCGATCGAAGATTCAAAGCACGCCTGATATTGACGGCTCCGATCTGGTCATTACGCTCGGCGGCGACGGCACGCTGCTGCGCGCTGCCCGCATCCTCAACCATCGCGAGATTCCTATCCTCGGTCTTTCCTATGGTCACCTGGGCTTTTTAACTGCTGCGAGTCCCGAGGAGCGCGACATTCTGCAGGTCGTGAGTGACGCCCTGTCCGGCGAGCTGCACGTGAGCCGTCGCGCCACCATCGCCGCGGATATCGTGTCCGTGCGCGAAGACGGTACGAAGGATGTCGTGCGCACCTTCGCCCTCAACGACATGGCGCTTACGCGCGGCCCCCTGTCCGATATGGTCGAGTTTGACATCACGGTGTCCGGTCACCATATCGACCGCCTACGCGGTGACGGTGTCGTCGTTTCGACGGCGACTGGTTCTACGGGTTACGCGCTCAGCGCCGGTGGCCCCATCGTGAGCCCTGACTATACGGGTATGGTCTGCGTACCCATTGCGCCGCACACCATTCAGGCCCGTGCCTTCTTGACTTCGCCGAGTGATGTCGTCGAAATCTTTATGTCCGATGATCGCCCGAGCGTTCCGGCGATCGCTATCGATGGACAGTTTATTACCTGCGATGGCACGGTCGAGAGCGTGGCTGTGCGTCGCGGTCCCGGCGATGTGCTGCTGCTGGATTACGGCCCCGAGAGCTTCTATAACTCGGTGAGCCGTGTGTTCTACGGAGTGCGTCATGATCGATGAGCTGCAGGTTTCTAACATTGCACTCATTCGCGAGGCGACGTTGGTGCCGAGTGCCGGCCTGACTGTCCTGACCGGCGAGACCGGTGCCGGCAAGACCGCGCTGCTCTCGGCCCTCAAGCTTATTTTGGGTGAGCGCGCGGATTCGTCGACGGTGCGCGAGGGCGAGGCGCTGGCGAGCGTCGAGGCGCGCCTGTTTGACGGCCCGCACGACACGGAAGGCTTCACGGTCCAGCGCAGCCTTTCCGCCGAGGGCCGCAGCCGCGTCAAGATTGACGGCCGCATCGCCAGCGTGCGCGAGCTTTCGGAGCGCGTCGGCGTGATGATGGATCTGTGCGGCCAGCACGAGCACCAGCGCTTACTCGATCCGGCGCATCACGTTGCGATGGTCGATGCGTGGGCGGGACGCTCTGCGCTCGAGGCGCTGGATGCGTACCGCGCCTGCTTTAAGGCTTCGCGGGCTGCCGCCAAGGAGGTTCGACGTGTCGAAGAGGCCTCGCGTGCGCAGGGGAGCCGCGTCGAGGAGGCGCGCTTTGCCCTCGAGCGCATCGGCGAGGTCGACCCCAAACCGGGCGAGTATGAGGAACTCGAGGAACTGCTGCCGCGCTCCGAACATGCCGAGGTACTGGTTGCCACCGCTAACGATGCCCATGCATCGCTTGCCGCCGAAGGGGGAGCGCTCGATGCCGTGAACAGTGCTGTGGCAGAGCTTTCCCGAATGGCTACCGTCGATCGCAAACTCGGCGACATTGCCGATGCACTATCGGATGCCTGTATCTCCCTTGAGGATTGCGCGAACGAGCTTCGTGCCTATCGCGATGGCGTCGCCTTCGACCCGCGCGAGCTCGCTCGCATGCGTGAGCGGTATTCCGACCTCAAGGGCCTGTTGCGTCAGTGGGGCCCCACCATGGACGATGTTTTTGCCATGCGCGATCGCTCGCAAGAGCTGTTGTCGCTGGTAGACGATGGTGATGAGCAGATCAAGAAGGCGCGTGAAGCGCTTGGCGCAGCAGAGCATGAACTGTTCGCCGCCGCCAAGGCGCTTAAGCGTGCACGCAATACGGCGGCTCCGCGCTTCTGCCACGAGGTGGGCCGCCAGATGGCTCGCCTGGAGATGGGCAGCGCCGAGCTCGTCTGGGAGTCGCGTGATCTTCCCCGTGCTGAGTGGACGCCCGTTGGTCCTTCGAGCTACGAGCTGCTATACCGCAGCGGTGCCCGTTTGACGCCGCGCCCCCTGCGTCGAATTGCGTCGGGCGGCGAGCTCAGCCGCGTCATGCTGGCAAGTAAGGTTGTCCTCGGTAACGCGGACGGTGTCGATACGCTGGTGTTTGACGAGGTCGATGCTGGTGTCGGTGGCTCCACGGCGCGTGCGCTCGCGGGCGTGCTGGCAGATCTCGCCGCTACGCATCAGGTGATTGTCGTAACTCACTTGGCGCAGGTCGCCGTCATGGCCGACAAACATTATGTTGTCAGTAAGGAACCGGGCGATGTTCCCCAGACGCATTTGGGCGAGGTAACCGGCGAAGCGCGTACTGCCGAGATCGCCCGCATGTTGAGCGGCGATCAGTCCGAGGCAAGCTTGGCCCACGCAAAGCAGATGCTCGAAGAAGCTCGAGGTTAGGTCGTATCAGCGGTGTTGGTGGGACAAAATAGACTGAAATTTTTGTCCCACTACGCGTTTTACTCCACAACCTTATCCGGCTGGATGAGCTCCTCGTAGTAGCTGATATGCTCACGCGCGTCTTTAATCTCGGGCAGCAGGAAGTTGTAGATGACTTCGATGATCATCGTGGCGCTGATCTTAGAGAACGCAAAGTCGCCCGTTGTCAGCAGCGCTTCGTGGTTGACGGTGTTAAAAGTGTAGTCTGCCAGGCGCGCGAGCGGGGATTTACTGTCGCTGCTGATGACGACTACGGTTGCGCCGCAGTTGTGAGCCGCTTTTGCCATGCGATTCAGTCGGCGCGATTTGCCAGAGTTTGAGATTAGCACGATGACGTCACCCGGGCGTAACGTGAGCGCAAAGCCGATTGATGTCTCGCTAATGGTGCTCGCCATGCAGCGCAGGCCCAGCTGCGAAAACTTAAACGTCGCATCGAGCGCGACCGCGTTCGTATTGCCCACGGCGGCGAACTCAATAACGCCGGCATTCTTAAGCGCGTGTACAACTGCGGCCAACGTGTCGTGATCTATGCCGTCGATGGTCGCATTAAGCTCACTCACCTTGGCGGCGAGGATATTTTTTAGGCTCTGCTCCATATTGTCGAGCGAGACCTCGTCAGTCAGGCCCTCGTTACGCTGGCTTTCCAAATCCCTCGCCAACGAAAACTGAAAGCTGCGGAAGCTACCAAAGCCAAGCTTGCGGCAGAAGCGCGAAACGGTCGCCTCGGACGTGGCGGCGGCGCGCGAGAGCTGAGCGGCCGTGAGGCGTGGCGCCTCGGACTGGTGCTCCAATATATAGTCGACAATGCGCTGCTCGGACTCGCTGTATCCCTGATGGGTGCTAATGAGGGAAAGTGCGCTCTTGCTACTATCGGTCATGGATGGCTCCTGGTTGGCATGAAAATCTAATTTACTACGCCATGCCATAGTATACGGGCATTTTCAATTACAAGATACACCTTGCCGTTTCAAGTGTTGATGGTAAACTTTCACTTACCGTTTACGGTTATGAAAGAACCTTTCACCGGAGATTTGCACCTTAGCTCTTCTCACGCGGACGGTAGGTTGGTATCTTTCAGTTGTGGAAAAACGCGCATCGAAGCGCGTGTAGGGGAGCGCCCGCGGGCGCTGTACTCAAGAAGGAGGGACACATGGCTAAGTTTGACATCATCGCCGCGACCGGTTGCCCGACCGGCATTGCGCACACCTTCATGGCGAAGGAGGCGCTGGAGAAGGCTGCTGCCGAGCGTGGTCTGACCATTAAGGTCGAGACACATGGCCAGGTCGGTGTCGAGAACGAGCTCACCAAGAGTGAGATCGCTGGTGCCAAGGCCGTCGTCGTCGCAGCCGATAAGGATGTCCAGGCTGAGCGTTTCGCCGGTAAGCCCATGGTTTCCGTTGGTGTTTCCAAGGCCCTGTCTGTCGAGGCTGCTGGTAAGCTGATCGACCGCGCGCTCGCCGCCAAGGGCGACGACACGGTTGCCGCTGCCGCCGATGTCGAGGACGAGGTCGAGGAGAAGGAGTCCATCGGTCACGTCATCTACAAGCACCTCATGAACGGCGTCAGCCACATGCTGGTCTTCGTCGTTGCCGGTGGTGTTCTGACCGCCATTTCGTTCCTGTGGGGCATCACGTCCTTTGATTCGACGGCTGCCGACTACAACAGCTTTGCCGCGATGCTCAAGATTATCGGCGGTATCGCCATGAACCTCATGGTTCCGGTGCTCTCCGCCTACATCGCCGAGTCTATCGGCAAGCGCCCGGCGCTCGTCCCCGGCTTTGTTGCCGGTATGATTGCCATCCAGGGTCTTCCCATCAACGCCGATACCGGCATGATCGACGCTGGAGGCTCGGGTGTGGGCTTCGGCTTCCTGGGCGGCATCGTCGGCGGCTTCCTCGCTGGCTATGTCATCCTGCTGCTCGAGAAGGCTTTCTCTAAAATTCCCGCGAGTCTTAATGGCCTGAAGGCAATCTTCCTGTATCCGCTGTGCTCTACCGCCATCGTCGGCCTGGTCATGCTCGGTATTTCCGGCCCCATGGCTGCCATTAACCAGGGCATGATGGATTTCCTGCAGAGCCTCGGTAACTCCGGTCCGGTGATCCTTGGCCTGGCCATCGGCTGCATGTGCGCCTTTGATATGGGCGGCCCGGTCAACAAGGCTGCTTACGCTACTGGCACCTTCCTGCTCGGTACCGCTCTCGAAGCTGGCGTCGGCACCGAGACCTACAACTTCGGCACCAACTTCATGGCTGCCGTCTCCGCCGCTTGCATCGTTCCGCCGCTGATCACCACCTTCGCCGTCGTTGTCGGCAAGAAGTACTTCAGCCAGGAGGATCATGACGCCGGTATCGTCAACCTCATCCTTGGTTGCACCCACATCACCGAGGGCGCCATTCCGTTCATGACCAAGAACATCTGGCCCGTCATGCCCATCATGATGCTCGGTTCTTCCATCGCTTCCATCTTGACCATCTTCTTCAACGTTCACGATCCGGCGCCTCACGGCGGCTTCCTGGTCCTGCCCGTTGTCGAGAACGGCCCGCAGTGGGTCCTCGCGATCCTCATCGGCGCTGTGGTCGGTGGCATCCTGTTCGTGGCCTTTAAGAAGTACGACTTTGAGAAGAACCAGAAGGCCGCTCCTGCAACCAAGCCGGTTGAGGCCCCCAAGGCCGCTGCCGTCGAGGCCCCCAAGGCCGAGGCTGCTGACTTCGTGAAGGTCGAGAACGTCTTTGTCGCCGAGGACTTCGCTTCTCGTGACGAGGCTCTGAGCTTCGTTTCCAACCAGGCTGTCAAGGCCGGTATCGCCAGCGACGCCGACGCCGTGATGAACGCCTTCCTGGCCCGCGAGGCCGAGGGCACCACGGGCATGATGGAGGGCTTCGCCATCCCGCATGCCAAGTCCGACGCCATTACCGAGGCTGCCGTCATCGTCGTCAAGGACGAGTCCGGCGTGACCGGTTGGGACACCATGGACGGCGCTCCCGTCAACGTTGCCATCGCCCTGCTCATCCCGGGCGCTCAGGCTGGAACCACGCACCTCAAGATCCTGTCCAAGGTCGCCGAGGCGCTCATGGACGAGGACTTCCGTGCCACCGTCAAGGGTTCCACCGACGCCGCCGAGATCGCCAAGACGATCAACGCCCGTCTGGTCTAACCCCACGGCTAGCGATTAACATCGCCCCCTGTACAAAAGGCGAGGACTCCACCAGGAGCCCCCGCCTTTTTTCTTGCCCCTCCCATAAGTTGC
>URTZ01000031.1 GCA_900550825.1 uncultured Collinsella sp.
CGAAGGCGAAGGCATCATAGCCGGCGGCCTTGTCGGCAGAGAAGTCGGCGCAGGGGATGACTTCGGCCTCGGCGCCCGCGGACGTGGTGCCCTCGGCAACGAGGTTTGCCATGGCCTCGGTGTTGCCCGTGCCGCTCCAATAGACGACGGCGATCTTGCTCATGTTGAGTCCTTTCGGTTGTGCGGCGTGCGGCCGCGGTTTGTACGTTCTATCGGGTCGCCTGGGCAAGGTGCGCCAAGCTGCAGCCCTGCTGATAGATAAAGGTGAGGTGTTGGGTGCAGGCGCGGTACGCATCAAACGTCGCAAGTGCCTGCTCGACATTCGTATAGACCTTCCAGGCTCCAAAGATCTTGTAGTTCTCGCCACGCTGGGCGATGAACTCGTATACGTCGTCGCAGGGGTACCCCAGGAAGTAGCCAATCTCGTGTGGAAATTCGCAGGCGCAGTCGTTGTTGCAGCAGACTTGCTGATCCAGTGCGCATCGAGTCTGGCCGCAGGCGCATTCCGCGGCGTTATTGCTTGCGAGCGTGATGCGCGATGCCAGGTGCACAAGACATGCCGAGAGGTTGCCGGTGTCGTAGCCCTCCTTGGCGAGTGCCGTTTTGGCGCGCGGGTCAGCAAGGTAAGTGGCGAGGCTATTGGGCCGATATGCGTATACGAGCGCCCCGCAGGGGCGCCAGACCAAAACGCTCAGATGGATACCGAACGGATTAAGCTCGTGATTGCACCGGGCGATAACGTTGAGCAGGCGTGCTCGGCGATCCTCGATCGCCGCAGTTACGCTTGAGCCGTCTTGATCGGCATAAACTCCTGGATAGGTAAAGAGCGATGCCGGTTTGATGCCCGCGAGCGTGGGGGAGCAGTTGCGCACGACTGCCGCCTGAAACGTTGGGATGTCTATGGTTCGAGTCACGACGCTCCTTACGGATCTAAACTGTTAGCCTAGGAAAACTTATACACGAAAGTAAGCCTTGGTCAACTAAAAAGTTTGAATAGGGAAACTAATTGACCGAACGGACATGATTTTGGGTTAAGATGGAGACACCCCATGGGGGTATCTCTGAAATGGATCGTAAGGAAGGGGAGCGTATGAGCGACTTGCTCAACCCAGCAAATATCATCGTGCTGGGCGTGATTGCTATTGGTATGTTCTTTGGGCTGCGCCGTATTGCGGCGTCGACGCATGGGAAGAGTTGCTGCAGTGATGGCGCAAGCGGAAAGAAAGCCAAGAGGGTTGTGGTGGCAGACACCGACGAGTCCCACTACCCCTATCGTGAGGAGTTTCTTATCGGCGGCATGAGCTGCGACGGCTGCGCTCGGAATGTGACGAATGCCCTCAATGCGCTGGACGGCGTGTGGGCAACGGTAACGTACGCGGACCACACAGCGCGCGTACGCTCGAAGCTCCCGGTTGATCGCGACACACTCGAGACGGCGGTGAGGGGCGCGGGCTATTACGTTATGAAGATGTAGGCGTTGCCCTCTCCGGCGGATACCGGCCGCCTGCTCATTGTGACTATCGGCATCCAAAAATTTGTGCAAAAAATAACCTTTAGATGCGGCAAAAGTGGAGTTTGGTGACGGTTCGCGCGGAATTCGTTACCAATTGAGCATCTATTAACCCGTCCAAAAAATTACAGGTGTATATTTATACGCTGATTATTGCTGTGCTCAGATTGCAATTAACCGTGGACAGAAATGAAGAATGCTAAAGCTGGGCTTTAGGACAGGGGAGGTTATAGCCTTATGAGACGAGTGGGAGCACTTGGCTTGGTGCAGCGCTTGCCGCTATCTTGGTATCGCCGCTGCCGGCGCATGCCGAAGACGCTTCGGGTGCCGTTACCTACAATGCGGGAAATGGGTATTCCTTTGAAAAGCTCTCGCATCCTACGGTAGGAACGTCGCAGCCGGATGGCATCGTCGACTACCAGGGTGGCGGTGCCGTTGCCGTTCCGGGCGCCGATGGTAATACGGCCAACAACGAAGGCGATCGCGGCCAGAGCTACACTTGGGCGGCTGCGAGCTATGGTGACTGGCTTTATGTGGGCACCTGCTATGCGGCGATGGGCAACACGCTGACGCTCATGAACGGCACGCTGGGCGATTCCTTTGATGCCGAGACCATGCGCCTGACGCTGGAGGCCATGTTTAACGGCACCTTCTTCTATGGACAGCAGAAGGAGGACGGCACGGCCGACAAGGACAGCGGCGGCATCTTGGTCAAGATCAATACCAAGACCGGTGAGACCAAGCTGCTGCTCTCTGAATCGCTCAACGGCGTCGCTCCTTTGTTTCGCAATGCCGTGAGCTATAAGGGTAAGCTCTATTTCTGCGGCAGCGTCAGGACCAATGGCGGCAAAAGCGGCCTGCCTGCTGTATACGAGATCGATCCTAAGACGGATGAGTACAAAGTTGTCTATCAGGGCCTTTCGAGCATGCAGGATTACGGTGCTGCCTACAAGCAGGGCATTTCTACCGGTATCCGCGGCATGTGCGTCCATGATGGCCAGCTCGTCATCAGTAATGTGGGTAAAGACGCGAACGGTAATTTTGTGTCGACAATCCTGACGTCGTCTGACCCCTCGAAGGGCCAGGACAGCTTCACCGAGATTGCCAACTCGGAGACGCTGTTTGGCTATCCGGCGATTCGCTATAAGGACAGCATCTACGGCGGCGCCATTTGGGATATGGTCTCGTACAATGGCCATCTCTATGCGACCATCTGCACCGGTACGCCCGAGAACGCTCCCGATGATAATTCCATGCAGTCGTTTGCCATGGTCCGTGGCGACAAGAATGCCGACGGCAGCTATTCGTGGACTCCCATTGTCGGCGATCAGAAGACGGACGGTGCAAAGTACTGCTTTGGCATCGATCCTGCCCGTACCCGTTCTGGCGCTGCCAACCTCATCGTCTACAACGACTACCTCTATATCGGTGAATACAACGACGAGGAGATTGCCCTCGAGCGCATCCTGTTCAACAAATCCAACACCGAAGAGGGCGGCAAGAGCAGCATGGGCGGCGTTGACTGCTCGTTTGTGAATGCCAATCTTGAGCAGTCGGTTAACATCTATCGCATGGACAAGGACGAGAACATGGAGCTCGTCGTTGGCGATCGCACCGACATGTTCCCCGAGGGCGGTATTTCCGGCCTGACTTCGGGCTTTGGCCGAAACGAGAACCAGTACATTTGGCGCATGCAGAAGTTCGACGGCAAGCTGTATATCGGTACCTTTGATACCGCGAGCCTGCTTGAGCCGATCGGCCAGTTCTCCAATGGCGACATTATCGATATGACGCCCGAGGAGTGGGACTCTCAGGTTCAGCGCCTTAGGGACCTGCTCGATCACCTGCTCGACAAGAAATCGCCTGACGACCCCATCGTTCCCGTGAACACGCTTGCGGACGATGATTCAAACGAGGCCGTCGAGGTCGATGATTCGAACGAAGCTGCCGAGGTTGATGATTCAAACGAGGCCGTCGATGTCGATGACGAGAAGACCGAGGTTGCTAAGGGCTTTGGCGATCTGAGCGATGCGCTGGAGGATGCCGCGGGCGGTCTTTGCGATCAGGCCGCGACGATGTCCCAGGACTTTGAGGACGACGCCGCTTATGCCCAGAAGATCGATGGCGAGATCGCGTACTTCAAGTCCTTTGCCGACCAGTATCAGGACATGCTCGATAGCTATGAGAGCCTTAAGCAGCAGTACGAGGATGCCTATGGCACCGAGCTGCCGAGCGATATTCAGGATGCGCTCGATAAGCTGCTGAGTGAGGAGAACCTCAAGAAGCTGCAGAGTGTCCTTACGTGCATGTGTTACCTGCGCGATGCCGAGCGCGGCTTTGATATGTATGTGACCGAGGACGGCGTGAACTTTACGACGCTGACGACTAATGGCTTTAACGATCCGTATAACCATGGTCTGCGCACCTTTGCGGTGACCAACCAGGGTCTGTGCCTTGGTACCGCCAACCCGTTCTATGGTTGCCAGGTTTGGATCCAGCGCAAGGAGAATTCGGAGAATCCGATTGATCCCGGTACTCCGGATCCGGCGGAACCCACCGATCCTTCGCAGCCGGGTGGCGGCAATCAGCCTGGTGGCAGCCAGACGGGCGGCAACGACCAGTCGAGCAGCACCGCGACGACCGTTTCGACGACCACTAAGAAGACTCCGAAGGACGGCTCGCTGCCTCACGCTGGCGACTCGACCCTCACGCTGGTCTTGGGATTGCTGGTTGCAGCTGCCGCAGTGCTTGGCATTGCTCTCGTCTTGCGCAAGCGTTCTCGTTGCTAGACTCGACCACGCAGCTCGATGCCTTGGATATCGTCGAAGTTGATGGCGATATCCCTGAGTTTGAGCAGCTTGAATGCGGGTAACACTTCGTCGAGAATGCCCGTGCGGCTACGATAGCCGTACGTATCGTAATAGGTGACGCGCACCAAGTCGCCACGTTTGAGGCCCTCGAGCTTTTTCGAAAGCTCGAGGGCTTTTTCTTCCGTGAGCTCGCATTTGGGTTCGACGGTGATTTCCTGCTTACGTACGAGCTCGTAGTATCCCGTGAGGGCGGCAAAGGGCATAAACTGCGCGGCACGGCCGGCGCGGACGGAGCCGTTGGCGGTGAGCTTGGGGTCGGCGGATCGACGTCTTCCCTCGGGGTCCGCTAGACGTTCAAAAGGCGTCGGTGGCCGCATCGGCTGTTGTTGGGACTTAGGCACGATGTCCTCCTACCTGATCGTTGCGTTCGCGTGCGGTGGCGCCGGCGGTGAAGCTTAATCCCTTGACGAGCGCGTTCTTGCCGTACTTGCCCTTCACGGCCAGGACGGCGCGCGCCAGCTCGCGCTCGCGCTCATCGGCCTCGATATCGCTAAACAGGTCGATAGTGGCAAATTCTTCGGGCATGAGGTTGCCAAATCCCAGGTTGATGCGCTTGATCGGTCGTTTGGGATCGACAGTCTGCGCCCAGAGCTCATCGAAATAGCCCATGATCTTCTTAAACGAATTGGTGCGCTCGGGCAGCTTGCGCGAGGCGTTGGAGTGCGCAAAGAGCGCGGCATAGCCACCACGCGGTTTGCCGCCATGCTCTCCCACAAAGATGCCATCGATTGCCTGCGCCTCGCGCACCAGGCGGCGCCGTTCGTCATCGCGCTGGACGGGCTTGGGCGCACGGGGCGCGAGTCCGGGGCCGGCGGTTGCGGTGGGTTCGATACTCGACGTGCTTGAGCGTAGGTGTCCGCATCCGTCCACATATTGCGCTGTGCCGCTGGCGTCGAGGCGGCGTATGTCGGCTCGTTCGCTTGCATAACCCACAAAGAGCGAGATGCTGTCGCACACCACGTGCTTATCGATCAAGTCCAGCACGGCGTTGTCGACCATCTCGCGCAAGACGGTGTAGGCCTGTTCATAGGCATAGCCTTTCGATAGCACCTGTCCTGTGGTAGTTGAGGTTGCCTGCGGGCGATAGGCTTGGATATCGGCGATAGTTGTCGGCTCGCGCCCGAAGGCGTGGTCGATGAGATATTCGGCATTGACGCCGAGTTCGTCGTAGAGCAGGTTCTCGTCGAGTGCGGCGACGCCCATCAGGTCGTATACCCCGTACTTTTCGAGTCGTGCTGCCACGCCGGGCCCGATGCCCCAGATGTCGGTGATGGGGCGATGGGGCCAGATCTCCTTGCGAAAGGTCTCGTCGTCGAGTTTGCCGATGCGGCTGGGTACGTGCTTGGCGGTAATGTCGAGTGCCACCTTGGCCTGGAATAGGTTGGGGCCGATGCCAACCGTTGCCGTGATGCCGGTGCGCGCCAGGACCTCGTCGCGCAACATGCAGGCGAAGCCTTCAGCGTCGGTGTGATAGAGGTCCAGATAGGGTGTCACGTCGATAAAGCATTCGTCGATGGAGTAGACGTGCACGTCTTGCGGACTCACGTATTCCAGATAGATACCGTAAATTTGCGCCGACACCTCCATGTAGTGCTGCATGCGCGGTATGGCCTTGATGTAGTCGATGCCGTCGGGAATTTCGAACAGACGGCAGCGATTGTGTATCCCCAGGTCCTTCATGGCCTGTGTGATGGCGAGACAGATGGTCGTGCGCCCGCGCGATTCGTCGGCAACGACCAGGCACGTAGTGAGTGGGTCGAGTCCGCGGTCGACGCACTCGACGCTGGCGTAAAACGTCTTAAGGTCGATGCAGACATAGGTGTGACGCTCGTGCCCCACGCGTCCTCCCATCAAACACATGTTCTTATCGAATACATGTTCGATAATAGCCGCTTGCGCGGACATCGTCAAAACCTGTCCCTTTTTGGTCGGTTGCCGTTTGGGGGCCGATTGGCAACGCTCGCTGATTATAGTCTTGACCTGCGCTAGAATAGTGGCATCTGAATGTCCGGGCGCATGGAGGCGTGCGCCCGTATGCTGAGGAGGACTCTATGGCAACTGTTGCCGCACCTATCGATGCTACGTCGACTGCCGCTTGGAAGGCGCTCGAGGCTCATCAGGAGAAGCTCGAGGCCGAAGGTATCGACCTCAAGGCCTGGTTCGCTGCTGACGCCGAGCGCGTGAACAAGCTGAGCTTTGACGCCGGTGACCTGCACTTCGATCTGTCGAAGAACCTGGTGACCGATGAGACCGTCAAGCTGCTGTGCGATCTTGCCCGCGAGGTGAAGCTCGAGGAGCGCCGCGACGCCATGTTCTCCGGCGAGCACATCAACACCACCGAGGATCGCGCCGTCCTGCACACCGCGCTGCGCCGCCCGGCAAGCGAGAAGGGCCAGCTCATCGTCGACGGGCAGGACGTCGTCGCCGACGTGCACGAGGTCCTCGACCGCATGTATGCCTTCGCCGAGCGCGTGCGCTCCGGTGAGTGGAAGGGCGTTACCGGCAAGAAGATCGAGCATCTGGTGTCCATCGGCATCGGCGGCTCCGACCTGGGCCCGGTCATGGCTTACGAGGCTCTGCGCCCCTATGCTGACGCCGGTATCGACTGCCGCTATATCTCCAACATCGACCCCAACGATCAGGCAGAGAAGCTCAAGGGCCTCGATCCCGAGACCACGCTCGTGATCATCGTGTCCAAGACCTTCACCACGCTCGAGACCCTCACCAACGCCCGCGAGGTCAAGACCTGGATGCTCGAGCAGCTCAAGGCTCAGGGTGCCATCGACGGTTCCGATGAGCAGAACGCCGAGGCCGTGGCAAAGCACTTTGTCGCCGTTTCCACCGCACTCGAGAAGGTCGAGGCTTTCGGTATCGACCCGGCCAACGCCTTCGGTTTCTGGAACTGGGTCGGCGGCCGCTATTCTGTCGACTCCGCCGTGGGCCTGTCGCTGATCGTCGTGCTCGGCCCCGAGCGCTTCCAGCAGTTCCTCGAGGGCTTCCACGCCATCGACGAGTACTTCTGCAACACGCCGCTCGAGAACAATGCCGTCGCGCTGATGGGCCTGCTCAACGTCTGGTACGTCAACTTCTTCGGTTCCAAGAGCCATGCCGTGCTTCCGTACTGCCAGTACTTGCACCGTTTCCCGGCCTACCTGCAGCAGCTCACCATGGAGTCCAACGGCAAGCATGTCCGCTGGGACGGCAGCGCCGTGACCTCCGACACCGGTGAGATCTTCTGGGGCGAGCCCGGCACCAACGGCCAGCATGCCTTCTACCAGCTGCTGCACCAGGGCACCGTGGTGGTTCCGGCCGATTTCATCGCCTTCGCCAATACCGCCAACCCTGCGACCGACAGCGGTCAGGACGTGCACGAGCTGTTCCTGGGCAACTTCCTGGCCCAGACCAAGGCACTCGCCTTTGGCAAGACGGCCGACGAGGTTCGTGCCGAGGGCACGCCCGAGCAGATCGTCCCGGCCCGCTGCTTTGAGGGCAACCGCCCGACGACTTCGATCTTCGGCGACACGCTGACCCCGTTCGCACTCGGCGAGCTCATCGCTCTGTACGAGCACATTACGTTTGTCGAGGGCACGGTCTGGGGCATCGACTCCTACGACCAGTGGGGCGTCGAGCTGGGCAAGCAGCTTGCCAAGCAGATTACCCCGGCCTTCCACGACGACGCCGCCAAGGCCGAGCAGGACGCTTCGACCCAGGCGCTCATCGAGTTCTACCGCGCGCATCGCAAGTAGTCGCTGCTGTTAACGCATCGCGCCTTATAGTCAGGGGCCCGTATCCTATCGGATGCGGGCCCCTTTGCTTTGTCGTGGTCCCAGGGCACACGGCCTTTGTGGAACATCGCCGGGGCGCCGCGCGCTGCGAGAACCCTGCGCCTAGATCTCGGCCTCCGCATGGCCTTGCTGCGCCTCGGGCAGCTCCCCGTAGAGCGGATGGTCTTCGAGCCTAAAGCGCTCGACCTGTTCGGGAGTGCGACCGCGTACAAAGAGCCACGAGCGATCAATCGGCGTCGCCATGAGCGTGCTGGGCAGCGCGTCGGCGCGGTCGGAAAACACCCGGGCACTCTCGGGATCCTGGAACGCCAGCACCAGATGCGTGTCGCAGTTGCCCATGATGGAGCGTGCGCGTGCCTCGCCATAGAGCGCATCGAGCTGGTTGGTCGACTGCAGCAGCAGCGTTGCCCAGATGTTGCGGCTTCGGATAATCGAGAGCACGTTGTCGATCTGGGGGATCTGCAGATTTGCGAAGTCATCGAGCATAAAGCGCACGGGCACGGGCAGGCTGCCGTCGGGCTGCCTATCGGCCTCACGAATGAGGCCCATAAACGCCTGCGAAATAAAGAGGCCGGTCAGCGGATCGAGATTGCGGTCAATATCGCTTACGGTTACAAACAGGGCGCAGGGGGTGTGTCCCATGGAAGCGAAGTCCACCTGATGGCACTCACGATAGAGCTGTGCCGCACCGTCGAATCCCAGACACATGACCTTTTCGGCAAGGATGCCGACGATGCTCGCGTGCATGCGCTCGGCATTTTGCGTAATGGCGTAGCGCCGCCATAGCGAGAGGGCATAGCTTTGGGGGTCGGTCGTGATCAGATCGTCAAACAATCGGGCCGTGGCACCGTCCTGCAGGTGCTCGATCAGCTTGATGACCGAGCTGATCGTCTGCTCGTCGGCGGGTAGCTGTTCGGTGACGTAGGCGATAAGACACGACAGCAGGTTTGCCGCCGCATGATCCCAAAAAGGCTGGTTGTTGTCCTCGATGGGGCAGATGGCCTTTGCCACCGAGAGGATGTCCTGCTGGTTGGGCCTGCCGTCCGCCTTGCGGCGAATGTGCCTCAGGGGGTTGTAGCCGCAGCGCTCGATGCCGGGCGCAAGGGCCGGGACGGTGTTGAGGTCGGCGAAGTTGAGACATTGCACGCGGTAACCGTGGGCTGCCAGCACGGGTCCCACTTCGCGACAGAGCGTGCCTTTGGTGTCGAGCACGATGTAGCTTGCGTTCATTTGCAGCAGGTTGGGCTTGAGGACGTTTCGGGTCTTGCCGGCTCCCGAGGGGCCGATCACAAGTGCGTTGTTGTTGAGTCCCGTTTGGCGGGTGTCGCAGGAAAGCGTTCGATCCTTGGCGAGGATGGTGGACGATGCGGACTTAGATGCGGCGAGGCGGCTGGCGAGGTTAGACATGGGCGACCTCCTTGGTGGTCGAGAGGATTTCGTGGGCAAAGCCGAGCTCGACGGCGCGCTCGGCCGAAAGGTAGGTGTCTTTTGCAGTGAGGGACTGGATGCGCTTGGGCGTGAGGCCGCTGCGGTCCGAGAGGATTTGCGTGAGGGTCTTGCGGGTCTGCATGAGACGCCGGCTGGTTTCTTGCAGCGCAAGTGCCGAGCCGCCTGCCCCCTGGGGGATCAGCGGGTCGTGAATCATGAGCTCTGCATGGGGCGCCATACGGCGATCGTCGCCGCCCATAAAAATCACGGCGCCCATGGACGCGGCGAATTCCAGGCAGACGGTGCGGATGGGGCACGATGCGAGGCGCATGGCGTCATAGATCGCAAGACCCGATCGCACGCTTCCGCCGGCGCTGGCGACAAATATGGTGATGGGGCGGCTGGGGTCGGTGGCATCGAGCAGGCGGATCTGCTGGCATAGGTCGTGGGCCATCGGGGTTTCGATGTTTCCCATGACGGAGAGCTCGCGACGGGCGAGCATCTCATCGTAAATGCTGGTGAGCGTGATACCTCGGGCGGATTCACGCATGGTGAGGGGGCTGATGATGGGGGAATGATTGGTGTCCATGAGGACTCCTTTCTGTTGGTTGTGTTGTGGAATAGGATTGTTGCCCGCGGAGGGGCTGGCGGGCTACAGGGTTCGTCCAAGCCTGAGATCGAGCTCGGTTGTGGGGCAGGCTGCCTGTTCGTGCGGCTCGCAAGCGCCAAGGACTCCAAAGCGATGGAGCGTTGCGACGGGCGTGGTGTAGGCGAGCCGCAGCTGATGCTCGACAGGGGCACATCCGTCATTTTTGTAATGAGCCGCGTAGTACTGCGCGATGCTGGCGTTCATCTCGCTGCCATTGCGATGGCGCTCAAACTGGCGTCTGCAGGTTTCGATGATCTTTGCTACCGACTTGGGTGCCGTCGCGGGAACAAGGGCGAGATAGCCCTCAAATAGCTCGTTGATGCTCAGGAGGCACAGCAGGTCGATCAGCGTCCTTATGGCTGCTCCCTCGGCGGAAAAGTGCGCGGTCATGCGGTTATATCGGTTGCGGTCGACGATGGCCGCATGGGGTCTTGGAGTTTTCTGCCCCGTGGTCCCGGGCTTTTGCCGCGCCTGTGTATTGAGCTCGACGTTGCAGCGCTTGAGGCCGTCCAACGGAAGGAACAGTGCGGTGCGCAGGGTGTTCCGCTTACTTTCGAGTTCATGACGCTCGTCGGGTTCCCATTCGAGCTTGAGTTTCGTGTCGAGCGCCGTAAGCATATGGGCTAGGCAGCCTACGGTAAGAACGTACGAATCGTTGTCGCGTTTTGGGGCATAGGGGTCTGTCAGCTTGCGAATGTCGGGGTCGCCCATGATCTTTGTGCAGCGCTTCAGCAGTTGAGGGTGGTCGGCCAAGATCGTCGCGAGCGGTAGCGACGCGTAGTTCTTTATGGTCGCGGCGGCAAAGGCGGCGTCATATTCGTTTGCATATGCTCGCTCAATGCGGGCATCCAGAATGCTTTTCTTATCGCCGTCTTCAGCGTGGTGGTTTGTCATAGCTTCTCCAATCGGTTGATGTTCGTGCTGTTTGTTGATGTGTTGGTTGTCGTGAGTGATGTGCTTGCCGTGGGTGATGTGCTGACGTTGGGGTGCTATGCGGTTTTCAATGAGCCCGTGAGGCAGTTGCTGCAGGGGCGGGATGGAACGGCCCATGCAAGGCGGAAGGCATCGTGCTCAAAATCGAGACAGCAATGCCCTGGGTGCCTCACATGTGGCAGTTACCTCATTAAGTTGTCATTGCGTTTGGGGTTGTACTTTGCCGATCTTCCTTCTCTTACACGCTGAAAACTGAAACTTCATATGCTCGATCTACTTAAAACCGCAACGGCGGTCTTTTATCAACTTATATGTCGGAACGTGTCTTTGCAAGTACTTTTTTGCGTTTGTTTCAAATGGGGTGGTTTTGCAACCGTCACGCGCCACGCTATGCGAACGTGCCCCGGCTCGGATAAGATGGTGCGATCGAGTTCTACCGCGCTCACTGCAAGTAGTCTTTGTTGCTGAGATAGGTTACGGCCGAAAGGGGCCCGTATCCCAACAGATACGGGCCCCTTGCTATTTAAATGGGCATGAGGGTGTATTGAGGGGGGGATGTCTTGCTGTCGGCATCCGCGTGCGGTGCCATTCGCTGTCCGTAAATTATACGTTTACGGCTAATTTCATACCACTTGTCGGAATGCGGACGCTGTCCTTGCATGCCGGGCGTACATTGAACGTGGTTTTTCGCGTGAAGCCACGAATCGGTTGCCAGCCCTGAACAAGGAGGCCCAGCATGACGCTTGCCAAACCCATCAATAAATACATCGACTATATCGATGCCCCCGAGGACACGTTTGAGCAGTATGTCGAGAAGGCGTTAAAGTACAACTTTCGCTGCGTATTTGCGAACCTGCAGGAGTACGAGACGGGCCGCGCCATGCTCGAGGGCTCTGACATCATCCTTGCCGGCGCTATCGACTTTCCCCAGGGCACTATGACGCTTGAGGAGAAGCTTGCGAGGTTTGAGGAATACGCTGCGTGTGGCTTTATCGAGATTGACTACGTTTTGAATCAGGGGTCGATCGAGAACCGCGATTTTGATGCCATCGAGCGCGAGATGACTACCATTGCTGATTTTTGTCGCGCGCATGGCATCACTGACAAGGTAATCGTCGAGATGTGCAAGCTGGACGGCGACGACGCCGCCAAGCGCCGTGTATGCGAGATCGCGCTGGAGGCCAAGCCGGGATTCCTTAAGACATCGACCGGCAGAAGCTTTGGCGGTGCTAAGCTCGAGGACGTGCGGCTGATGCACGAGGTGCTCGGCGATGCCGTGGCAATCAAGGCGGCGGGCGGTATCCATAATTACGAAGAGGCTTGCGCATTCATCGAGGCCGGCGCCAGCGCGTTAGGTGCATCGGCGGGCATCGCGATCGTCGAGGGCGCACCGACGGATGAGCGTCGCTAGCAGACGTATTTGACCTGAGCGATAAAGCTTCACGACCACACGCCGTTCATGTTCGAGACAATATGACTTTTTGCCCGTTGTAAACGGAGTCGCGATGGGTGTTCTGTATGATGGCTCAGACAAGGTTGTTCAATGACAGGGAGGCATATATGGCAATCAAAGCCATCGCGATGGATATCGACGGTACGCTCACCAACGATCAGAAAGTGATTAGCCCGCGTACGCGCGAGAAGCTGCTCGCGGCGCAGGAGTCGGGCATTAAGCTCATTTTGGCTTCGGGCCGTCCCGCATGGGGGCTCCACGCCTTGGCGCAGGAGCTCGACCTCCAAAACCATGACGGTCTGCTAGTTGCCTTTAACGGCGCACACGTCGTCGATGCCCAGACCGACGAGGTACTGTTCGATCAGGCTATGCCTGCCGACGAATTGCATCGCCTGATTGATCACCTGCGTAATTTTGACGTGATCCCTATGATTTCGCTCGGTCGCGATTTGCACGTCGAGGACTCGTACCATTGCATGATCACGCTGCCTGACGGCTCGCAGAAGAATATCGTCAAGTATGAGCGCGACGCGTGCGATCTTAAGATTCGCGAGGTGGAGAGCCTGCATGAGGTCGCTGATGCTTATCCCGTGGACAAGCTGCTGACGGCGGGCGATCCGGCCTACCTGCAGGCGCATTACGAGGAGATGTATGCGCCCTTTAAGCAGACGCTTTCGGGCATGTTTACGGCCGACTGGTACTTTGAGTACACGGCGCCCGGTATCGACAAGGCCCGCGCACTCGAGGGTGCCCTGCCCAAGCTCGGCATCGATGCCAGTGAGGTCGTATCGTTTGGCGACGGCCAGAACGACAAGTCCATGATTGAGTGGGCCGGCACCGGTGTTGCCATGGGTAACGCCGTCGAAGAGGTTAAGGCTGTAGCCCAGATGGTGACCGCCGATAACAACGAAGATGGCATTGCGGTGACGCTGGATAAGCTGCTGGGTTAGAATCGCCGATTAATGCATGGCTCGGGCGCCTGCTTGCGGGCGTCCTTTTGTTAGGGAGGGTGCCGTGTCCGCATTTCCGTTCGACGCCGTTATCTTTGACATGGACGGCGTCATTGTCGATACCGAGTATTACTACTTGGGCGAGACTGCCGCGTTTGCCAAGGAGCTTGGGCTTAATCTGACTCAAGAGGAGTTGAATGGGCAGGTCGGTACCTCGCATCAGTTCTTCCTGCATATGCTGGTCGATTGGTTTGAGCGCGCCGGTAAGGGGCACTTCACTGGCGAGGAAGCGTTGGCCCGTTGGGACGAGTGGGCGCATAAGCGTCCGCGTGACTATCAGGCTTTGATTAACCCAGGCGCCGTGGATACGATTCGAGAGCTGCCGCGCCGTGGCGTTCGCGTGGCGCTTGCCAGCTCGTCTCCCATGGTTAGCATCGAGGAAGTGCTCAACGCATGCGGGCTGTCTGATGCCTTTGAGTATGTGGTGAGCGGCGAGCAGTTTAAGGAGAGCAAACCCGAGCCCGACATCTACCTGCATGCGCTGGACCTGCTGGGGCTGCCCGCGAATCGCTGCTGCTGCGTTGAGGATTCCGTTCCGGGCATTACCGCGGGTAAGCGAGCCGGCCTGACGGTTATTGCCAAGCGCGAGGAGCGCTTTGGCTTTAGCCAGGATGCCGCGGACAAGATTATCGACCAGCTGCCGGAGCTGCTGGAACTCGCGTAGATTCTGGGCGGCATTGTTGTCACAACAGTGGTTCCGTTGGCATAAGAGAGGGGCGCGCTATGGCATTTAACGTGAGCGCACTGGGGTTTGGCGACAACGTCGTCGACCGCTACGAGCATATTCGCACGATGTATCCGGGTGGCAATGCGGTGAACTTTGCCGTGTATGCCAAGAAATGCGGAGCCGCGCGCTCCGCGTATATGGGCATCTTTGGTAATGACGCTGCTGCCGAGCACGTGATTGCGAGTCTTGAGGATGAGGACGTTGAACTAGCCAAATGCAAGCAGCTCATCGGTGAGAATGGTGCTGCGCGCGTGACCGTCGTTAACGGCGACCGTGTTTTCCTTGGCTCCAATGAGGGTGGCATCCGTGGTGATACTCGCTATGTGCTCGATCGCTTTGACCTTGCGTACATGAAGCAGTTCGACGTAGTCCACTCGGGCAACTATTGCTTTACCGAGCGCGAACTTCCCAAGTTGAAGGCCGCGGGCATCACGGTTTCGTTTGACTTCTCGGACGATTCGACCGACGAGTACTACGAGCAGATTGCTCCCTACGTTGACTTCGCATTCTTTAGCGCGGCAGACGCCGCGAGCGAGGATGAGATTCGCGAGCGTCTGGCATGGGTGAGGGGTCTAGGTCCGCGTTTCGTATCGGCAACGGCTGGCGCTGAGGGCTGCATTGCCTATGATGGCGATCGTTATTACCGCCAACTGGCTAAACCGGTAACGGATTTGAAGGACACCATGGGTGCGGGCGACTCGTTCCTGGCTTCGTTCCTGATGTGTTATCTCGATTCCGCCAAGCGTGGCGAGGATGGTGCCGAGGCCATCGAGCGTGCACTCGACTTTGCTGCCGGGTTTGCCTCGACCGTGTGCGGCATGGAAGGCTCCTGGGGCCATGGAGTGCCGATTTCCGAATAGGTGAGCAGTCCCGGGGAGTCGAATTGTCGCCTCCCTGGGACTCCATGGACAAAAAATGCTAAATATGAGTACTGTCACTAATTTAGTAACAGCGAAATTAAGCTTTTGAGGGCCTAGTTGGGTGTCTGCGAGCGATTAAAACCTGCTAAAAATGACTTTAACCACCTTAAAGTGCCTTGATAATGGATGGCTGTAGGTAGCGCGCAGAGATGTGGTGTAAGAGGCGGGGCATGCCCCGCCTCTTCT
>URTZ01000032.1 GCA_900550825.1 uncultured Collinsella sp.
CGGGGATTGAATACAACGGCTCGGACCATCTTGATAAACAGCGCAGCGCGTCGGATGCGGAGCGTATGACCGTGCTGAGTGCGCTGGGCTTTAGGATGATCGTCCTCACCGGGACTCAGTTTGCCCACCAGCTGCAATTGCATCGGGCGATGAACGCCATCGCACTCGCTATGGGTCTCAAGTGCGATCGAAGCGAAGCGTTTCAGAAACGTCAGAACGACCTGCGAGAATTCGTGATTCGGCACTGGGACGGCGGCCTCTAGGGGCGTTCCGGCCCTTCTACGGGGTGCCGTGGGCAGACAAACCATCACAACATTCAACGTTTTTTGCCAAAAACGGGAAAAGCATCGAATGTTGTGATGGTCTGTGTTGAGGATGGGCTCGGGAAGTTCGTTTTGCTCGAAGCGACCTGTCCTGTCGTACGGGTGTCGGCATGATTCCCGCGTGCGGTACTATATTCTCTGAAGAATAAAGACTGGCGCGAGGGGAGGATTGCGTGGACGAGCGCGTGCAGCATGACGGTTTTGGCCGCGATATCAACTACCTGCGTATTGCCGTTACCGACAAGTGCAATTTCCGCTGCATTTACTGCATGCCGGCCGATGGCGTGGCGCCCCGTGCGCACGACGAGCTGCTCAGCGCCGAGGAAATCGCCCGCTTTGTGCGCTTGGTGGCGGGGGAGGGCATTCGCCGCGTGCGCCTGACGGGTGGCGAGCCGCTGGTCAGCCGCCGCATCATCCCGCTCATTCGCGACATCCGCGCGATTCCGCAGATCGAGGACATTTCGCTCACCACCAATGGCGCCCTGCTGCCCAAGCTGGCGCCGCAGCTCAAAGACGCGGGGCTTAACCGCGTCAACATCTCGCTCGACACGCTCGACCCTACGCTCTTTGGAAAGATCACGCGTCTGGGTCGACTCGAGCAGACCATGGCGGGCATCGACGCGGCGCTGGCTTGGGGCTTTGAGCCCGTTAAGGTCAACTGCGTTGTTGTGCGCCGGCTCAACCAGGATGTGGAGGCCCTTGCGCAGCTCACGCTCGACCGTCCCATTCACCTGCGCTTTATCGAATACATGCCCATCGGCGACGAACACACGAGTTCGCATTGCGCTGTGGACCCGCATGCGCCCGCGCTCAATCCCGAGCTGTGGGACGCGAGCGATACCGTGCCGAGCGACGAGCTGCGGGCGCGCATCAATGCCGGGGTTGCCGCGACGGGGCTGGGCGAGCTCGAGCCGCTCGACATCAACGACGCTCCTGCCGGCGCGGGCCCTGCGCGCTATTGGCACTTTCCGGGCGCGGCGGGAACGGTCGGCTTCATTAGCGCCATGTCCAACCATTTTTGTGCGAATTGCAACCGTCTGCGCCTGACGGCCGATGGCAACGTGCGTCCGTGCCTGTTCAGCGATGCCGAGTATTCGGTGCGTGAGGCGCTGCGCCGTGGTGATGATATGCAGGTACTTTCGATTTGGCGCGATGCCGTGGCCCACAAACCGCAGGAACACGCGATAATTGAGGGCACGCAACGATTTATGTCCCAAATCGGAGGATGATCATATGGCCAAGAGCAGGTACGCCGATGCCACCAAGGCCGCTCGCAGGGCCGCGATGTCTGCCCACAAAGCCACGGCTACTGACAGCGACGCCGACGCGTCCGCGCAGCCGACTGCCAGTGCTGCCACCGAGCCCGCCCGTGACGCCCGTCGCGACGAGCTGACGCACGTGGACGCCAAGGGCGAGGTGCGCATGGTCGACGTGTCCGACAAGGCCGAGACCCATCGCATCGCCATCGCCGAGGGCACCATCCTCATGCATCCCGAGACGCAGGCCATGGTGCTGCAGGACCGCGCCAAAAAGGGCGACGTGCTTGCCTGCGCGCGCGTGGCGGGCATCATGGCCATCAAACGCACGAGCGACATCATCCCCATGTGTCATCCGCTGCTCATTACCAAGAGCAAGTGCGACATTGCGCCCATCGCTCCGGCGGGGACGCCGGCCGAGGACGTGCCCGAGGGCTGGGCGCCGGCGCGCGCGGACGGGCAGGTTGGCTTTCACGTACTGGTTACGGCCGGCGTGACGGGCAAGACGGGTATCGAGATGGAGGCCCTGACCGGCGCGAGCGCTGCGTGCCTAACGATCTATGACATGTGCAAGGCCGTCGATCGCGGTATGGAGATCGTCGACGTGCGCCTGCTGCGCAAGGAGGGCGGCCGCTCGGGCGTGTGGGATCGTGCCGAGCGTCAGGTTGCTGCTGTTGAGGCCGTGGCCGCTGACGGTGCCACGCTCGCAAGCGCACCTGTCGCCGTCGCGCCCGCAGCTCCGGCTCCGGCCGTCCCAGCGATCGCGTTTATCGGCTACCAAAACTCGGGCAAGACCACGCTCGTTGAGAAGGTTATCGCCGAGCTCACCCGCCGCGGCCTGCGCGTGGGTTCGCTCAAGCATCATGGGCATCACGGCTTTGATATCGATGTGCCCGCTAAGGATACGTGGCGCCATCACCAGGCCGGATCCAAGCACGTGGGACTCATCTGCGCCACGCGCTGGGCGGAGTACGCCGACACGCGCGAGGAGGACGAGATGCCCGCGCGCGAGCTGCTGTCGCGCTACAACGATGTCGACGTGGTGATTATCGAGGGCTACAAGACCGAGGGCTTCGACAACATCGTGGTCGCGCGCTCCGGTGTCGACCGTCTGCGCGGCAAGAGCTCGCTCGACCTGGTCGACGGTCACACGCTGGCCCTTGCCTGCAACGAGGCCCTGGCACGTCAGGCCTTCGATGCCGGCTTCGCGACCCGAGCCATCAACATCAACGACGCCCGAGCCATCTGCGACCTAATCCAAGACCATCTGGCCTAAAACCTGCCAAAAAGGGACAGGTTTATTTTGGCAGGTTTTATCTGGGCAAATGCCATTTACACCACAAAGGGGCCAGGCACCTTTGTGGTGGTTTTTGCTTTGCAGTAAAAACCATCACAACATTCGATGAAAATCGCGACTTTGACGAAAAGCGTCGAATGTTGTGATGGATTGCGCCCCGGGTCCGGCCACCATAAAGGGGCAAGGCACCTTTGTGGCGATCGGGTCCCAACGGCCTGCGCCTTGGTATACCATGTACGCCGTTCACGAATACACCCCACACCGCCGCACAACCCAGAAAGGCCCCCATGGACACCACCTTCAGCCACATCAAAGCCGTGTTCTGCGATATCGACGGCACACTGCTCACGAGTCAGCACACGGTGTCCCCGCGCACCGTGGCGGCGATCCGCGCCCTGCGCGAGCGCGGCGTGCTCTTTGGCCTGTGCACCGGGCGCGACGCCCATGCGACCGAGGCCATGTACGAGCTCTGGGGCATCGAAGGCCTGGTGGACGTGATGGTGGGCTGCGGTGGCGCCGAGGTCATCGACCGCGCGCACGACATCAACGAGCTGAGCTATCCGCTGCCGGGCGAGACCATCGCGCGCATCTGCAAGCACATGGCGGACCTTCCGGCAACGCCCGTCTGCCCCCGAGACGGCGTGTTCTACGTGCCCGAGAGCAACGCGTGCGTCGAGCACCTGTCGCGCGTCGACGGCGTGCCCTACCAGGTGGTCGATTTTGCCGAGTTTTTACGCGAGCCGCAGCCCAAGGTGATGTTTACCATGGCACCCGAGGTAATGCCGCGGGTGATTGAGCGGGCGTCGACGTTTGCCGATAACACTGTTAAGGCGGCGGCTCTGCAAACCACGCAGCGGCTCTACGAGTTCATGGATCCGCGCGTGTCCAAGACGCGCGGCCTTGTGCGCGTGGCGGAGCTCAACGACATGGAGCTTGCGAACATCTGCGTGTTCGGCGATGCGGACAACGACGCCGGCATGGTGGCCGACGCCGGCGTGGGTGTGGCCATGGCAAATGGCAGCGATGCCACCCGCTCCGCCGCCGATTTTGTAACCGCCAGCAACGACAAAGACGGCATCGCGATTTTTATCGAGGAGCATCTGCTGTAGCGCCGGGGGAGAGCCACCACAAGAGGAACAGGCACCTTTGCGGTGGCCTCAGGCGATTTGGGCGAATTGATGCCTAAAATCTGCGCGCAAATTCAGATATGGTTGTCTGAACATTACGCTTCTCACCACCGATGGGTTAAAGATATTCCCATCAATTTGGTAGTCTATTCCTCCCGGTTAATGACCTACCGCTCATGGTCGATTTTCGACCGTTCACAGGATGCTTGCTCTTGAGCAAAATGTTGTGCAAATAAATAAAACGCTATTAAAAAACTGATAACTAACTTAATTACCAGTAGAAACAGATATTTCAGAGCGAATAAACGAAGGTTAATCCGAGCAAATGTCAAGAGAATTGAGAATTCGCTACAAAACTATCGGTATTTTTGCTTAGATGTTCAAACAATCGTTACAATAAGTACTACAAGCGTGCGCAATCACAGGTTGCGCAGATACGTTTGATAGTGAAAGAGCAAGATCGCGGTCTCTTGGGGAGGAGACATCGATGAAAGCGAATTCAGAAAAAACTAAGCAGAGTAAAAAAGCGACGCGCCGTGTACTGGCAGGCGTTTTGTGCGGAGCCTCCGTTTTGAGCCTGGTACTGTCGCTCGTCATGCCCCCGATCTCGCAGGCCATTGCCAACGACGCCCAGACGGTTTCTACCGAGGAAGCTGTGATGGGGGGGGGTTCCTCAAGTGAGTCTACTGATGTAGACAACACCAACAACGGGGATACCGAAAACCAGAAAAGTGACGAGGTCGAGGGTGACGAGGCCGACCCCTCAAATGGTGTTGAGCAGGGTCAGTCTGAGGATCAGCCTGAGGGCGAGTTGCAGGTCGAAGACGGCGAGTCGTCGGTTGGCAATGCCGTAATGCTGGCTGCGGAAGGCGGGCAGGCTGAAGCAGCATCCGCTGAAATACGAACTGCTGACGATCTGAAAAACAAGCTGGAGAATGCAAGCGATGTTGCTAGCTTCAAACTTGTGAATGATATCGAAACCAGCTCGACAATCCAGCTTGGCAGGGAGGACAGCAATATCAAGCTGGATCTTAACGGCTACAAGATAAAGTACAAGAGTCCGGATCAGCCCCTGTTTAATATCACTGGCGGCGCAAAGTTAACCGTCATGGACGGTCAGCAAGCTGCAGTGGATGATCCGACGGGCGACAAATATGTATGCTCCGACAACACATCTAGCAAAAATGGCAACCTTGCCTCTGTGGCCCCTGATGAGACTTCTAATATTCCTACAAATCTCACCTACTATGTAACCGGATCGTCCGTAAATCCAGATGGCATTAGCACTACCGAGGCTCTTTATAAACACGAAGCTACCATCGGCGGCGCCATCGTGGCGTGCAGTGGTAACGACCAATTGAAGCTCATCAATCTTTATGGCACTAATGGTAAGGGCGGTACGTTCAATCTTGAAAGTGGCGTGCTGACGCAAGGACAGGGCTGTAAAGTTGCCAACTTGGTCTACGCCGAGAACGGTTCTACCGTCAATATGAGCGGTGGCTACGTTTGCGGCGCCTCTACGGGAACCTCGGGCACCGGCGCTGGCATTATGGTGTCTAATGAAAAGGGCGCTGCTTCGACCCTTAATCTAACCGGTGGCGTTATCGCAGGTAACTACGCTCCCAATGGCGGCGGCGTGTACGCTAAGGGCTCAATGGTCAACGTGGATGGCAGCATTATCTCCGGCAACGGTACGTTTGGTAGCCAGTCTGGCTACGGCGCAGGTATCTGTGCGTTCGAATCAACCGTTAACGTTACGAGCGGCTACATCACCAATAACAAGTATCAGTTCTACCAAGATACCGATTCGACTAATTGGGTGCACAAGGGCGGCGGTTGCCACGGTGGCGGCGGCATTGCTGCTTTTAATGGCGGCAGTCTGAAGATTAACGGTGGCTACATCACTGGCAACTACTCTGCTGAGGCTGGCGGCGGCGTTTATGGTGGCGCTTGGAATCGAGCTCTTTCCACGTTTACGTTCTCTGGTGGAACCATAGCTAGCAATGTTGCACAAAACTCGGAGGGCGGCGGTATCCGCATCGCAGCGCCTACCAAGGGCGAGTTCAACGTTCCTTCTGGCACTAAGGCATATATCACTAACAATACGACCAATACCACTAATGACTGGGGTGGCGGCGGAGTGTTCGTCCAAGGCGGCAACAGCGACCAAGGCGTTGAGTCGGCAAGCCTCAAGATTTATAACGCATTGATTACCAACAATCATGCCGAGGGCTTTGGCGGCGGGTTTGCCGCTTGCCCGAGTGGTAAGACTGCTATTACCGATACCTACGGTATTGCGATTTATGACAACACTGACCACGACGGTGCACATCGATCGGGCGGCACTAACGACAAGAGCGAGGACTGGGATAAAGACCCGAAAGGCGGCGAAATAACCCCAGATTTTATAAGTGCCGGTCATAAGGACCTTTTCCTAGTTCACGACTCTAACAATTCTGAAAATAATCCGTATATCGCAGCCGTAACTGGCCAGATGCTTGGTGGCGGAGCTGCCAATTGGTCGGGCACGATCGACGACAATACGTCAACGTCTATCGGCAAGTACGAGGGCGCTCAGGCTAAGTATTTGATTGGCTTAAAGTCTGATCCGTCCGCTGAAGATCAAAAAGCTGCTAAAGGGTTAGCCACGCTCTACATCACGGGCAACAGCTCCAACATCCACGGTGGCGGAATCATGACCAACGGCAACGTTGTCGCTGGCTCCACCCAAGAAGTCAAGGTTTACCCCAAGATGAAGCTCAATGGCACCAAGGTGCTTGAGGACGGCACGCTTGAAGGAAATGACTTTGATTTCCAGCTACTCAAGCAGAACGAGATTAAGGATAAGAACGGTCAGGTTACGGGATATACGGTGCCGAGTTTTGATGCCAATGACACTCTTCAGCTCAATGGCTGCTCGGTGGTCAATACGGTGAAAAACGATGGGAATGGAAATTTCACCTTTGATCTGGGTGAAGTTTATGCCGATGACGATCTTGTTTACTACTTGGTAGAGGTTCCAGGCACGGACAAGGACGTTAATTACGACAAGGCTATCTACAAGATAGATCCTACGGTCACAGAGGATCGGACCAGGATGCACGAGGTGCTTGGTATTAAATACAGGTACTACACGGTAAGTAACGTGAAGATCACCAAGATGTCTGATGGCACTACTGAGCCTGAGACCGTGGTTACCCCAACGTCTGAAGGCGACGTTGCATGCGTTGCACTTACTACTAAAGGTGCGACTTTCACCAACACCCAGTACACCTCCACCGGCTCTTGGACTCCCAAGGCGACTAAGGTCGTTGAGGGTGGCGAGATGAAGGAGTTTACGCTCGAGTTTGCGGATAACGGGAGGTTTGATAGCGCTACGACGGTCAAGACGACGGCTAATGACAAAAAGACTCAGACGCTTGAGTTCCCCGAGATTGAGTACAACCTTGGCAGTTTGAAGCGGAACGATTCTGAGGTTCCGGGTCGCGGTGCTTCCAAGACCTTCACGTACTACGTGCGTGAGAAGAACGATAGCTCGATTTTCTCGCATTACAAATTCGACCAGTCGGTCTACGAGATTAAGGTCGTGGCAACGGATGACACCAAAGGAGCCATCGACTGTAAGGTGACCTACAAGAAGGGGACCGTTAACTCCAATGGCGAGTGGATAAACTCCGATACCACGGATCACGAGCTCACCGACACTGACACCCCAACCTTCACCAACACCTACTCCACCACTCTGCCCCTTTCTGGTATGTCAGGCGTCACTCTGACGTACCTTGCCGGCGCGGTGGTGCTTTGCGCTGCTGCGGCCTGGATGCACATTCGTCGCAAGGCGAATGCGAAGGGAGGTAAGCGTCGTGAATAAGAAAGTTTGCCCCTTCCCGATCTTGTTTGCGCTGCTTGCCCTCCTGATCGGCACCTGCGCGGTTGTGTTCCCCGCTTCCGCGCAGGCCGCGCCGACCGCGACCGGTTCCATCACGGTGAGCGGCACCGTGGCGCGCAGCTACGACGCCTACCGGATCTTTAGCGCCAACGTCGTCGACGGCGACAGCGACGCCAAGATCGCCACCGACCTCGCCTGGGCAAGCGACGCCGTGCGCGACGCCGCGCTGCCTGTGCTGCACAGCGCCGGCATGCCCAATTCCCAGACCACCGCGCAGGAAGCTGCCGAGTGGCTCAACGCCGATTCCCACCTTACGAGCGCGCTGAGCGCACAGCTCGCTCGCTCCCTCCAGAACTCTGGCGCCGTGTTCGAGGCCCTTAAAGCGGGCACGGCGGCCGAGCTGCCCTGCGGCTACTGGCTCATCGTTGCCGACGACGACGCCATCGCCCAGAACGAGGCCGGCACCGCGCCGATCATGGTTCTGGTCGGCGGCGGCGCTGTCACCGTCAAGCCCAAGGCGGCGACCCCCAAGGTGTCCAAGCACGTGCTGGAGGACGGCACCGCCGCATGGCAGAAGGCCGCCGACGCAACGGTCGGCGACGACCTGTACTGGCGCCTCTCGGCCACGGTCCCGGCGGGGCTTTCCGCCTACGATACCTACGCGGTGCAGCTCGTCGACACCATGGGCGCGGGGCTCGACCCCTCCAAGGTGGCCGAGAGCATGCGCGTGTACGTGGCGGCGGGCTCCGAGGGCGGCTTCGACGCCGTCTCGACCGGCAAGGACGGACGCGCCGGCACCGAGTCCGCCAAGGGCTGGACCGACATCACGGCCCAGTGCTCCATCAAGGTGGCCGCGGACGGAACTTTCACCGTGCGCACCGGCGACCTGATCGCCGCGCTCGGCGGGGCCGACGCCTTCACCGCGGGCGCCCGCGTGGTCGCCGTGTACAATGCGCCGCTCAACAGCGCATGCAACCACGGCATCGCGAAGGGCAACCCCAACGAGGTGTACCTGCGCTACCCGCGCTCTCCCTTTGCCGACCAGTCCGGCGACGCCGGCTTTACCCGCACGCCGAGCGACGACGCGTGCGCCTACACCTGGGATCTCGCGCTCACCAAGCGCGGCAGCGACGGCGACAAGCCGCTTGCCGGGGCGGTCCTGAGCATTACCGACGACCGCGGCCGCACACTGGCGGCCGATGGCGCGTGGGATGCGGAGGGCAAGGCCACCGTCACCACGGGCGAGGACGGCCGCGTGACCGTCTCGGGCGTGGACTCGGGCAAGCTGGAGGTCCGCGAGCTCAAGGCGCCCAAGGGCTACGCCGCCTTTGAGGGTACGCGCTCCGTGACGGTCAAGGCCGAGGGCCTGGACGTCGACCAGGTGGCTGCCGCCAAGCCCAAGCTCACCATCACGGCCGAGTCGCCCCTGCGCGCCGACAGCGCGGACGGGTCGACGGGCAGCCTGGAGGCGTCACTCATCAACACGCCCACCGGCACACCCCCTAGCATTACCACCGGAGGCTTTATGCCCTCGACTGGCGATATGGCAATGTACGCCGCGGCCGCCGCAGCGGTCGCCGGAGCCGCGCTCATCGTGGTCGCGCTCCTGGTCAAGCGGGGAGGTGGCAGCCATAAAGAGTAGCTGGCAGCCCCACAGAGAGCGGGGCGAGACGTAGCGAAGCAGATGCTAAGACACAGACAGATGGTTTTAGATCAAATGGATTTCAAGCAGAAAGCAGAGGAAAAGAAGATGAGCATGAGCAAGAACATCGCACGCCTGGCAGTAACCGCCGGCCTCACAGCAGCGCTGAGCTTCGGCGGCGTGATGGCGCCGGTGACCATGGCGTTTGCTGATGATGGCGGCAACAGCATCACCATTGCGCAGTCGGAGGGTAACGCATCCACTACGTTCAAGGCATATCAGATCTTTAAGGCCGATGTCGTAGATCCTACTGAGGAGGGGACGGCTGATAAGATCGTCTCCAACGTCAAGTGGGCAGACGGCGTGGAGCCGAGTGTTCAGAATGCCATTATCGCGGCTATTGAAGCGGATTCGAAGTATGAGACTTCTAATCCTAAGCTGCGCGATAAGGCTACCGCCCAGGACGTGGCCGATTGGTTGACTAAGAACGTTACCGGTACTAATGCTGAGACTGCTGTTAATAAGGATCACCTTCTCAACAAGATTGCCGGTATTGTGAAAAGTGGCGTTACCGCTACGGGCAGTTCGTTCTTGGCAGGCAATAGTTTCACTGTGCCTAACGATGAGAATAATTCCCCCAAGACGGGTTACTACCTGTTCCTGACCGATGAATCTTTACTGAGCACTTCCGAAGCGGCAAAGAAGAACACGGGCACCTCGCCCATCTTCGCCGTTGTCGGCGGTAGCAGCGTGACCGTTACCGAGAAGACCAGCATTCCTACCGTTGAGAAGGAGGTCCTCGAGGGCGGTAACTGGGGAAAGGTAAGCGACTCGTATATTGGCGAGGAGGTCGAATATAAACTGACTGGCCACGTTGCTAGTAACATCGACACCTTCACCAAGTACGAATATACGTTCCAGGATCATCTTTCTGTTGGACTGGAGGCTATCAAGAGCTCCGTTAAGGTGAAAATTAACGATCAAGATATCCAGCCTGCAAATGGCTACACGGTAGACCTTGTGGACACTAAGAACGCTTCTGGGAACCTTACTGGCGGTCAAGACCTGAAGATTTCCTTCTCCAATCTTAAGGATGCTGCAGCAGCTGCAGGCGTGACGCTTAAGGGCGACTCTAAGGTCGTTGTGACCTATAAAGCAAAACTGACCGATAAGGCTGAATACACTGCCACCGGCAACACCAATGATGTCAAACTCGTCTATTCGAATAACCCCATGGTTGAAGGTACTGGCACCTCCACGTCGAAGCGAGTTACTGACCATGTCTTCCGCCTGGATGTGACCAAGGTCGAAAAGGATAACGAGGGCAAAAAACTTGAAGCTACCTTCCAAGTTAAAATGACCAAAGAGGGAAATACTTCGCTTGAGACTAATAGGTGGCTGACCCAAACTGGCGGCATTACCGAAAATGAGAAAGATGCCGGAAAATTCAAGACCGACAAGGAAACTGGCAAGATTTATATCCCTGGTCTTGTTGAGGGAACGTATGAGATTACCGAATGCAATACTCCTGCTGGTTACAACACCCTTGCTCCGTTTACCATTACGGTGAAGCCGAAGTACAACGCAGACGGTAGCCTGCAGAGTCTCGATGTAACGTCCAGCAATACCGAAATGGTTACTTCCAGTGCTACAAATGACGCGACCATTCCTGTCACCATCCAGAACAAGAAGGGCTCCGGCCTCCCGCTGACCGGTCTTAACGGCGTGACCTTCACCTGGATCGCTGGTGGCGCGGTGCTGTGCATCGGCGTGGCGCACCTCATCCGCAGCCGTAAGCAGGCTGAGGAGTCCGAGCAGGAGTAACGCTCGCTCACCCATCCCTTTGGCAGGTGGGATGTGATGGCCATGAGACTTGCGGACACTCTTCTCGTCCATCCACGTTCTTGCTTTGCCGTTCTCTTTTCGGGGCAGACTCCGTGCTGGAGTTTGTCCCGTTTTTTTGGGATAACGCAGCCAGCCTCCATCGTCCGATGCGGGCACGTTCGTCATCGCGTTTCTTGACTCGTATGAGGTTCGGTTTAAGGTCCGTAGGCGCACGCGCGGTGCGGACGGTGGAAGGCATTTGCGCCGCAACAAGCGCAAATAAGAATGCCCGGGGGTCGGATCCCGGGCATTTAACTAAAGCTGAAAACTAGGCCGCCCGCGCTCTCGTACACTTACGCGGGATGCGTCGTTTTCTATTGACATTGTATCCCGAATCGCCCCGCCGATTCGGGACATTTTGAAAACGCAAATATTGGCTTAGCCACGAACGGTATCTCTTTAATTCCGAAAATTATGTATAATTCCAATACAAACTGGAATCGAACGAAAACAATGGAAATGAACGAAGCACTAATCTACTTACAAGAAGCACTAGGCCTTTCCGCCAAGACCAAAACTTGGCCTGGATCCGCATGCTTGCCGCTGCATCTGCGGGCGATTGAGGTCCGCGCTGTTGACGCAAACGGTTTTTCGTTTTTGCTTGCAAGCTTGCCTACTGGCGTCGGGCTTCCCGAGGCTAAGAGAGTCTATAGCCAGCTAGCCTTGCGCGCGGAGACTCCTGTTGTCGTTTCGTTTCCTGATGCCGATGCACGTCAGCGCAAAGCATTGGTCGCACAAGGGATTCCGTTTGTTTGCCCCGGCAGACAGGCTTTTCTTCCATTTATGGGCACGGCCTGCACGGAGAGGGGCGGTGCCCGGTTTCATAATCACGCGACCAAGATGTCACCCAACGCACAGGCTGCCGCAGTCTGGGGAGCAGCCCAGGAGCCATATCGCCCCTATGACCTTTGTCGTGCGCTTGGGATTTCGGCAAGCCGCGCGAGTGAGGCCATAACCGAGCTTGTCGACAGGGGGCTCGCGAGGCGCGAGCGTCGCGAGCGGCGTGTCGTCGTGCTCCCTGTCGCCGTTGATCTTTTGCTCAGCGAGCACATGGCAGAGCTCTCCTCGCCTGTCTCGAAGGTCTTTTTTGCAAGGAAGGCACCGCAGATTGACTGTCTTGTTGACGCCGGGGAGACGGCGCTCGCCGCGCGTTCGATGCTCGCTGCACCGGGAATGGAACAAAAGGCCGTCTTAAGAAGTGCATGGCGTCAACTGAGCGACCTCGAAGTCGCAGACGGGGAGTTGCCGGATAACGAAACGGCGATGATCCAAGTGTGGCGCTATGCGCCCTTGTTTGCCGACTCCTCCCGTGTCGACAACATTTCGCTTGCGCTATCTTTGGCGGCAATCGACGATGAGCGAATTCAGCTCGAAGTCGATCGCATGTTTGGAAAGGAATATCCATGGCAAGAAGCGCTGTAGAAGGTCTCCAAGAATTCGAACCGTAGGCGGCGTTTCGGTCCTGGCTGCGTTGTCTGGCGCGGAAGCTCGCTAATCGGCTATTATTTGTTTAGACAACTTGAGTTGTAGAGGAGTGACCGGCGATGGTGCAGGGCGCCAAACATATGAAGAGCAATAACGCCGCGGCCAACGGTGGCTCAAGCCCTCAGCCCAAACCTCAGCCCAAGCCCAAGCGTCGTCGCAAACGGCTGCCGCGCTGGGCCGATCGGCTCATCACTATCGTCATCATCCTTATTGGCGTGGGCCTTATGACCTGGCCGTGGATCTTGGACCGGCTCGAGGCCTCGGGCGTGTTCAACCAGATCAGCACCGTGTCCAGCACCGTGGACGCGCTATCTGCCGAGGAGCGCGAGCGCATCCTGCTCCAGGCGCGCTCCTTTAACGAGCAGCTGGCGGGCGAGGCCACCGAGCTCCCCGCCGACCAGATCGAGCCCTACGCCCAGCAGCTCATTTTTGACCGCGACCCCATGATGAGCTGGGTCGAGATTCCCTCCATCGACGTGAGCATGCCCATCTACCACGGCACGAGCGAGGAAGTCCTCATGGCGGGCGTCGGCCACCTGGAGGGCACGAGCCTGCCGGTGGGCGGCACCTCGACGCATTGCGTGCTCACCGCGCACTCGGGCATGCGCAACCTGAGCGTGTTCGACGACATCCATTCGCTGGAGCCCGGCGACCTGGTGCTGCTGCACACCATGAACAAGACGCTCGCCTACAAGATGGTGGACTCCGAGGTCGTGTTGCCCGAGGAGATGGAGTCGCTGACCATCGAGCCCGGCGCCGACAAGGTGACGCTTGTTACCTGCACGCCCTACGGCGTGAACGACCATCGCCTGCTGGTGCATTGCGTGCGCACCAAGTACAACAAGAAGGACGTCGACAAGCAAAAGTCGCTGGCCGGTCGCCACTGGGGCAAGCGCGAGTTCGCCGTGCTCATCGTGGTCGTAGCCATTGTGCTGTTGCTGCTGGACATCGTGATCCACGCGGTCCGCAAGCGCCGCAAGGCCAAGGCCTCGGCATAAGTCATTCTTCAGAACCACCACAATGGGGACAGGCACCTTTGTGGTGGTCGGGACTTCCAAACCATCACAACATTCGATGAAAATTTCGATTTTGACGAAAAGCGTCGAATGTTGTGATGGTTTTCGTTGCGGGCGGGATGGTTTTCGTAGTGGGCGAGACGCTTTTCGCTATGGACGGTGCGGTTTCGCTGCGGAACCGCCAGCCCGTCGCCTGCCAACCGTCGCCCTCGTTACGTTTTCGCTGCATTTGGGTAAAGCACCTGCTCCAAGCGGCGTTGCCTTGTATACTAGAGCGGTTTATCTGTTATGCGGAAGGGAGCGCCTATGGCACTCAGCGAGAAAGACGTGCTCGGCATCGCCGAGTACGCAAAGATCGCACTGACCGATGACGAGCTCACCCAGATGACGTCCTACATGAACGACGCCGTCCAGATGCTCGAGCCCGTCTTGCAATATGACTTGCCCGACGTGGAGCCCACGTTCCATCCCATCGGAAGCCTGTCCAACGTGATGGGCGATGACCTGCGCGAGCCCGAGCGCGACCTGCCGCTCGACGTTGCGCTCGAAAACGCCGGCAGCGCGCGCGACCGCTACTTCCGCGTGCCGTCCATTTTGGGAGAGGGGGAGAGCGAGTAATGGCGCTAAGCTTCGATTCCCTTACCGCCGCCCATATTGCCGCGGGTGTTTCTGCCGGCGACTTTACCGCTACCGAGGTGGCCCAGGCCTCCCTTGCCGCCATCGAGGCGCGCGAGGGCGGGGTCCAGGCATTCCTGCAGGTGGCGCCCGAGCTTGCGCTCGAGGCCGCCGCGCGCGTGGATGCCGACCGCGCCGCAGGCAAGCCGCTGCCCCCGCTCGCGGGCGTGCCGCTGGTCATCAAGGACAACATGAACCTCGTGGGCACGCGTACCACCTGCGCTTCCCGCATGCTCGGGGACTACCAGAGCGTCTACACCGCCACCTGCGTCCAGCGCATGCTCGACGCCGGCTGCCTGCCCATGGGCAAGGCCAACATGGACGAGTTTGCCTTTGGTAGCTCCACAGAGAGCTCGGCGTTCCACCGTACCAACAACCCTTGGGATACCGAGCGCGTGCCCGGCGGCTCCTCGGGCGGCTCCGCGGCCG
>URTZ01000033.1 GCA_900550825.1 uncultured Collinsella sp.
TATGGAATTCCCGTCCAGCCGGGTGGTGGTGAACCTCGCCCCTGCCGACACCAAAAAGACCGGCGCCATCTACGACCTGCCCATCCTGGTGGGAATCCTCTGCTCCACCGGGGCGCTGCCGTCCCTGCCCGAGGGACTGGCCCTGGTGGGAGAACTCTCGCTGGACGGGCACCTGCGCCCGGTGAACGGAATCCTCTCGATGGTGGCGGATGCCCGGCGGCGGGGACTGCCCGGCATCATAATCCCCCGGGCCAATGCCGCTGAGGGAGCGGTGTTCCCCGACTTCCCGGTCTATGCCGCCGACTCGGTGGAGGAGGTACTGCGGCACCTCCGGGGCGAGGAGATCCTGCCGCTGGTGCGTGAGCTGTTCGAGTTTGTCGCCGGCTTTGAGGGCGATGTCCCCGGTGCCGCTCCCGAGGAGTGCGGTAACTACCTGGACCAGAACCTCCCCATGGCCAACTGGCTTGCGCGCCGCTACCTCGACCGCGACCTGGCCGATATCGACGAGAAGCACCTGCACTATCAGCAGGCGTAAGGGCTTTATCGCCCAAAACGCGCGCATTGGGCGCCTTTTTGCTGAGTGGTCGGGACGAGTGTTTAAAATCGCTTATGTTTGTTCTAGAATGTTCATACTGTCACATAAACGAACAGGAGTGAACATGCATATCTACTCTGTCAACGATCCCGAGTTCAAATCCTATGGCAACGTTTGGGATGACGTTCCGTCCGAGCTCATGTCGCCCGTGCTCGAGGCACTTGCCTCCACGCCCATCCCCGAGGGCAGCAAGTATGTGGCCTCCGCGCCCGAGCTCGAGGGTGTCATGGATGCCGATAAGCTGGGCTTTCTCATGTTTGGCGGTCGTCCCTTCCAGCTGGGCTGGTGCAACGGCCACAACACGCGTCTCAACTGCCTGGAGTACCACCGCGCGAGCGAGTTCAACCTGGGCGCCCGCGACTTTATCCTGCTCGTGGCGCATCGCTGGGAGATCGAGGACGGCAAGCTCGATACCGCGTGCGTCAAGGCGTTCCGCGTGCCGGCCGGCACGCTTGTTGAGGTTTTCAACACCACGCTTCACTACACGCCCTGCATGGTCGACGACGGCGGCTTCCAGGTGATGGTGGCGCTGCCCGCCGGCACCAACGGCCCGCGCCCCGAGGCTGCAGCCGACATGCCCACGGCTGGCGACAGCTACTGCTACTGGAAGGCCGACAAGTGGGTTCTCTGCCATGCTGACAGCCCCAAGGCTGCCGAGGGCGGCTACGTAGGTCTCATCGGCAAGAACCTCGACATCGCCGTGGACTAGAATCTTCCGTCTCGATCTGTAACATCTAGCGGGCTAAATCGTCTCTACCTGTTACAGATCGAGACAAACGGGCCCAAACCACCACAAAGGTGCCTGTCCCCATTGCGGTGGCTGCCTAGAGTTGGCTGCGCAGATAGTCAGCCATATATGGAACGGCGAAACGCACGTAACCGCGGCGCGCCTGCTCGATAACGCCGGCGTCGATGAGGCGCCGGCGATACTTTTGCGCATAGTCGGGTGTGACTGACATACGTTTCGCTACATCGGAAATGCGCGAAACGGCGTCTTCGTCATCAGTCATTGCGTCGAGAAACGCGACGTCTTGGTCCGATAGCGCGGCGAGCGTCGTTTCACAAACATCGTTTTCGAAATCGGCTTTTGACGCTTCGATAGCTCCGTCGACTTGCTCTGGCGTTACGTGTTCTCCTGTCTTGCAGCGATTGCCGATGTTATAGCCGATGAGCTGCAGCATATAGGGCGAGCCTTGGGTTGCGCGAGCGGCACGGAGGCGAAGATCGCCTGGAATATCAAGGTCGAGCTCTTCGAAAGCCCGCTGATAATAGGCATCGACATCTCCGACTGAAAGCGGTTCGAGCGTGACCTTGCGAGCGCGGTTGAGAAATGTCAGCACGCGGTCATTGAGCGTTGCACAGACGGCTCCCGGGAGACCTGCCATAACAAGCGCGACGTTGAGTCCCTCACCGACCAGCTCTTGATAGGCGGTGACGAGCTGTCTAATCTCAGGTGAATTAGCTTGGAGCTCATCGATAAGGATGAGGATGCCGTGCCCCTGCTCGGTCAGCTTGCGCGCCAGCTGCGTGAGTTTGAACTGGAAACTCTTGGTCTCCTGCACATCGCGTGTGAACTCGAGACCGGCTGAGAAGCCGAAGACGCTCAAGCTACCGCCAGAAAGTTTGGGGAGATGACGCTTGCTGACATAAGGCTCGCCTGCTTCTTGGATTTTTTCAACAATGCGCTCAAGCATATCTTCGGAGGCTACGGTGGGTGTGGCGACAACAAAACCGAGCTTGCGTGCGCGGTCGGCAAGTTCCCACAGAAGAACCGTCTGGCCGCTGCCTCGCTGGCCGAGCATGAGCATGGCTCGGTCTCGATTGCCCGGCTCCTGCTCAAGACCGGAGATGAATGTCGAAATCACGTTCCCGCGACCCACCAGATAGGACGGGCGATTTCCAAATGAGGGGGAGAAGATGGTTTCAGTCATAAGTCTCCTTTCCTTTTTTTCCTATTTTTTCCTTTCTTTCCTATTCAGTCAAATGAATTGCTGAGCGAAGGCGGTTACGTAGGCCTCGTCGGCAAAACCTCGGCATCACCTGCGACTAGAATCTTCTGTCTCGATCTGTAACATCTAGCGGGCTAAATCGTCTCTACCTGTTACAGATTTAGACAAACTGCAGAAGCTGACCGAACAATCTCGATCTGTAACATCAGGCCCGGTTTTGGCTGCCTACCTGTTACAGATCGAGACAAACCGCCCCCAACCGCCACAAAGGTGCCTGTCCCCTTTGTGGTGATTGGCAGGCGGGTATCAAAAAGTGTCAGACGGGGCGGCTGTCGAGCACCTGCGTGCGAAAAGAAGTATCGGCCTACGTCGTTGCCGTTGAGCGACGCGTTGTTTGTAGGGATACTGAAACCACGACAAACAGCGTGCGAAAGGATTGATGCATGGCTTTCCGTAATGACTTCCTGTGGGGCGGCGCGACGGCTGCCAACCAGTGCGAGGGCGCCTACGACGTGGACGGCCGCGGCCTGGCCAACGTGGACGTGGCTCCGCACGGCCCCGAGCGCTATGCGGTGGTCTCCGGCCAGCGCAAGATGCTCGACTTCGAGGACGGCTATTACTATCCCGCGCAGACCGGCATCGATTTCTATCACCACTACAAGGAGGACATCGCCCTCTTTGCCGAGATGGGCTTTAAGACCTTCCGTATGAGCCTGGCTTGGACCCGCATCTTCCCCAACGGTGACGAGGCCGAGCCCAACGAGGCTGGCCTGGCCTTCTACGAGGACGTATTCCGCGAGTGCCAGGCGCACGGCATCGAGCCGCTCGTGACCATCACGCACTTCGACTGCCCGATTCACCTCATCAAGGAGTACGGCGGCTGGCGCAACCGCAAGCTCATCGACTTCTACAAGAACCTCGCGACCACGATCTTCACCCGCTACAAGGGTCTGGTGAAGTACTGGCTTACCTTTAACGAGATCAATATGATCCTGCACCTGCCGTTTATGGGTGCCGGTCTGGTCTTTGAGGAGGGCGAGAACAAGGAGGCCGTCGAGTACCTGGCCGCCCACAACGAGCTCGTCGCCAGCGCTTGGGCAACCAAGATCGCTCACGAGATCGATCCTGAGGTCAAGATTGGCTGCATGCTCGCCGCAGGTAGCTACTACCCCTACAGCTGCCGTCCGGGCGATGTGCGCCAGGCGCAGCTCGACAATCAGGACAATTACTTCTTCGTCGACGTTCAGAGCCGTGGCTACTACCCGGCCTATGCCGTCAAGAAGCTCGAGCGTCTGGGCATCGATGTGGGCATGACCGACGAGGACCGCGAGATCCTAGCCGCCAACACCGTCGACTTCATCAGCTTTAGCTACTACAGCACCCGCTGCTCTGCCGGTGCCGACAACCCCGATGTCGAGCGTACCCAGGGCAACGCCTTCGCCGGCGCCAAGAACCCCTACCTGCAGGAGAGCCAGTGGGGCTGGGCCATCGATCCGCTTGGCTTCCGTATTACGCTCAACGACCTGTACGACCGTTATCAGAAGCCGCTGTTTGTGGTTGAGAACGGTCTGGGCGCCAAGGATGTTGTCGAAGAGGACGGTTCCATCAACGACGACTACCGTATCGACTACCTGCGCCAGCATATTGCCGCGATGCGCGACGCGGTGACCGAGGACGGCGTTGACCTGCTGGGCTACACCACCTGGGGCCCGATCGACCTGGTGTCTGCCGGCACGGGCGAGATGTCCAAGCGCTACGGCTTTATCTATGTGGACCGCGACGATGCCGGCAACGGTACCCTCAAGCGTTCCAAGAAGAAGAGCTTTGACTGGTACAAGCACGTCATTGAAACGAATGGTGAGGACCTGTCCTAAGGAAGCTGAGACACTCAACCTTATAGTCTCCTAACCAAGGCGCCCGGCGAGCAGTTAATGCTTGCCGGGTGCCTTGCCGTCTGCGGATTTTGGGACATGCGGCCCGCTTTTTCGACCCATCTGTCGGTACACTAAAAGCACTATGGGTACCCGCGAGCGACATATCGGCCACGCGGCCGCCCGATCCGCTCCCGTGGCGGATCCCAGGGGCGGCAGGCTCTTCGCCATGCCGCGATTCCTGGTTGGCATAACACATCAGGTGTACCGTCACCGCGTCTTTGCTATCGCCGGTGTCATCACCGCGCTGTTCCTCATGCTTTTGGCGGTCTTGCCGTCGCTGTTCGCCTTCGACCCCAAACTTTCCAACGCCGTGCCCGCCCATAGCGAGGTGTCCGAAGAGGTCGTGGATGCGCTCGTCCATTCGAGCTCTCTCCCGCTGCTTGTCGCCGCAATTGTATTTTCGATTTGGGGCGTATCGGTCTATCTGCGCTGTTTGGACTATGTGTTGCGCCGCCGCCTTGTTGCCATCGCCACCATCTGCGCCCTGTGGATGATCGAAGTCATTCTCAAGTACAAGTCGTTCACGCCGTTCTATGCCACCGTGCTGTGGTACCTGTACTACGTGCCCATGACGCTCATTCCGCTGCTCTACCAGTTGTGTGGTCTGCGCCTTGCGGGCCTGGAGCAACACCGCCTGGGTCGCCGCTACTGCGCCGCGCTGTGGATTGTGGCCATCCTGCTTATCGGATTTGTGCTCACCGACGATTTTCACCAGCAGGTCTTCCGCTTTGACCGCACAAGCGACACCTGGAGCAACGATTACACGTATGGCTGGGGTTATTTCGCCGTCCTCGTGTGGACGGCCTTTGACTTCGTGGCCTTTTTTATCCTGATTGGTCGGTCCTCGTCCTTTCGCATCCAGCGTTTCTCGGGCACGGCGGCGCTCGTACTGCTGGGTGGCGCATTCTTTGCCATCTCATATGCTCTGCGCGTGCCCTGGGCATGGAGGCTCAACTTTTCGCTCGTCTATTGCGTCCTGTGCGTGGTGGCGATGGAAATCTGTCTCGATTGCGGTGTCATTCCGTCGTATCACGACATCGCTGGCATCTTCGACACCTTGCCGCTCGACCTCAAAGTTCTAACGCGCGACCTGCAGGAAGTCTATGCCACGCCGGTGTCAAAGCCAATGCCGGTAGGCGTGCGTGAGGAGTTGCGGGTCCAGGAGCACGGCCGCGCCCATGCCTTTGCCGTGGCGTCCGATCCCGATGTGATGTACCGTGCCTTTCCGCTGCTGGGCGGATCGGCCCTGCTTGCCCAAGACGTGTCGGAGCTCAACGAGCTTAACCGCGAACTGGCACATCGTCGCATGGAGCTGCAGCGTCAAAACGAGTTGCTCGCCGCCGACTACGACCTTAAGACGCATTTGGCAGATCAAGAGGCCGAGACCTTGCTGGTCCAAGACGTGGATCAGGCGCTTGCCCGCGCGCTCGAAGGGATGTACGACCTGCTGAGCTCGCTGCCGCCGTTGACCGACGAAGCGTCTTCGCACGAGCGTTACCGCATGCTGCAGCGCGCCAAGATGCTCGTCGCCTATTGCAAGCGCAAGGGGTCGCTCACGTTGGCACAGCACGGGGAGAGCGGTTTTGATCGCGACCGCATTCAGCTCATTGCCAACGAGCTCGCAAGCGACCTGCGCACCATCGATATCGATTGTGCCTCGATTATCGCCATACGGCGCCCGATGCACGCCAGTACGGTAAGCGCCCTGTACGACTGCGTGTATGACTTTGCGTTTTTTGCCTACACCACCGACCATCCGGCGCTTATGTATCACTTGGGCGACCATGACCGATGCAGTGTCGAGCTGCGCGCCACGCTTTTTTCCAACGATGATGAAGATCTTTCGCAGACGCCCGCTGCGCAAGAGCTCGAAAGCGCTCTGCAAAGGCGCAACGTGGCATACCGCCTTGAGGGCGAGCCCGGCCAGCTGCGCATGATCGTCTTGATGCCGAGAGCGGGTGAGTGACGATGCAGATTTCGCTCATCCTTCCCCAAATCGTTGCGCTCGATGTTGTCTTTGCCCTGGCTGCGTGTCTGCAGACGATCCACGTCCCGCTCATTTCATCGCGCCGCTCGTCCTATAACCGTAAGGTGATTTGCGCCTACGAGGCGAGCCTCGTGCTTCACCTGGTGGTTTCGGCGCTCATCTTGTTCGCGTCGTCTGGCTCGTATCTGGTGGCGCCGCTTGACGTTTGTGCCAGGGCAATGGGCGGAGCGCTGTGGCTCAATGCCGCAATCTTTGCCTACGGCGCGGTGCTTATGGTGCACTATCGTCGCCCCGTCATGCTGGTCGAGCTGCTGCTTGTTGTCGCCGTTACACCGCCGGTGGTTTTTGCCATGGCCTCGGCGTGGACCGTTGTCCTTATCGCAGAGGGAGCGTTCTTCCTGTTCCGCTCCATCGCGGCACTCTTGATGGATATCCGCAACCGCCAGGAGGATATCACCGCGTTTTCGACGATCGAAACCATCAACGTGATTCCCGTGGGCATCCTGTATCTGGACTCGAGGGGCCGTCCGCTGCTCATGAACCGCTGCATGCGCAAAAACCTGGTGGAGTTTCATATGCCCACCGACCTAGGCGATATGAGCGGTACATGGAACGACCTGCGCAAACTCAGCATGCAAATGCCCGAAAGCAGTAGGAACCGTGTGCGGATTAACTTGGACCGTTTTGGTGAGGCTCGCGCGGTGATCGAGATTTCTCCCGCCGAGATTCGCCTATTTGTGCACGATGAGGTTATGGTTTCGGGCCGCCCCTTTGAGCGCATTATCGGCTTGGACGTGACGGAGTATGCGCATGCCCACGACCGTCTGACGCAGGCCAACCACCTGCTTGAGCTTGCGGGTCAAGAACTTCAGACTCAGATCGAAGAGGTCAAGAAGGTTGCCGACAATGCAGCCTACCTGCGCATGCGTGCCCGCGTGCACGACGTGATCGGGCAGCGCCTGTCTATTCTCCATCGATACTTGGAGGAGGGGCGTCTGGATGACGAGTCGCTCGAGCAGATCGATCCGCTGCTGCGCTCGATTGCCGCCGACCTGCGTAGCGGCGGCGCTAGCGAGCCTGCGGAGCAACTGGGCGATATCGTTCATGCCTTTGGCCTGGTGAGCGTTCAGATCGATGTAGATGGATCGCTTCCGGACGATGCACACGTCGCTGCCGCCTTTTTGCAGATTATCCGCGAGGCATCGACCAATGCCACCAAGCATGCGCAGGCCCACCAGGTCCAGGTGCGCCTGTGGCAGGAGGTATCGGATGGCGGTGCCATTGCGCACATGACGGTGTCAAACGACGGCGCGCCTGCCCCCGTATCGTATCGCGAGGGAACGGGTATTCCAGGTATGAGGCATGTCGCGCAAAATCTGGGCGGCAGCCTGGAGGTTCATGCCGCCCCGCCCTTTACGCTTGCGGTATCCATTCCGCTGAACTCCAACGCAACGGTCCAAAGGAGAAGCTCATGATTCGTATCCTTATCGTCGAAGACCAGGCCATCCTGCGCGAGAGCCTCGCACGTTCCGTTGGTGACCAGCCCGACATGACCGTTGTTGCCGCCATCGCCGATGCCTCAGATGCCTTGGACGTCGCGCTCAAGGAGCGTCCGGACATGATTTTGATGGACGTGTGCACCGAGCATGATTCCAACGGCATCGTGGCGGCGGCGCGCATTAAAGAACAACTGCCCGAGTGCCGCGTCATTATCATGACCGGCATGCCCGAGATCACCTTTGTCGATCAGGCCCGCGAGGCGGGCGTCGATAGCTTTGTGTACAAGAACGTCGGTATCGACGAGTTGTTCGCCGTGATGCGCTCCACGCTGGCGGGCTATTGCACGTTTCCCAAGCCGCCCGAGAGTATTTTTTCGGGTACGGCGGCACTCGACGATGTTGAGCTATCGATTTTGCGCCTTGCCTGCGAGGGCAAGAGCCGTCGCGAGATCGCGGCCGAGCTGTTTATGAGTGAGGGCACCATCAAGCGTCGCATCTCGGAGATCCTCAACAAGACCGGCTGCGACAACATCATGCGCTTGGCCGTGCGCGCAGTAACGGAGGGCAGCATCGTTCCCAATATGGAGCGCTAGCGTTCGTTACGCATCGGCATAAAAACGACGGGGCCGCAGGATCAACTCCTGCGGCCCCGCCTGGTGTGCGCGGATATGTCCGCCAATCCGCGGCTGTCGGTGTCTGTCGCTACGCGATGGTCGCGGTGTAGGAAGCGACGTCCTCGTAGGAATCGGTCAGGTAGGCGTCGATGCCGATGGTCGTGTTGACCAGGTCGTCAAGGCTGTCAAGCTCGCCGCTCGAGAACGTGAACTCCTCGGTGGCGTTGGTGCCGGGCATCAGGTGAGCCGAGAACCAGGGTTCCTTCATGGTGCCGTTGACGTTGGTCTTGCCGGAAGGAGCGTAGAAGGTCAGGTCCTTGTCGCTCTTGTTGGTGATGTTGACGACAAAGCCGATATCGCCCCAGTCGTCCTTGAACTTCTCGGTGATGGTGATGGTGCACAGATCGTCATCGGCGACGGTGACGGCGGGGGAGATTTCGACGTTCTGGACATCGTCGTCTTCGACGGCCTCATCGATCTCCTCTTCCTTCTCGGCCGCCTCGCGATCCTTCTTCACCGTGCCGGACAGATCCTTGTCGGACTTGGTGAAGATAAGCTTGTCGCCTTCCACCTCAAGGAAGAGCTTGTCGTCCTTGAGCTTCAGGTCGTGCGACTCATCTTCGGCGGTGATCGTTACGGTGGTGGCGTCCTTGGCTTCCCATTTCAGGTCGGCGACCTCAAGGAACATATCGAGGACGCCTGTGCCGTCCTCGTCGAGGATCAGGACGCAGTTGAGGCCCCACTCCTTGAGCATATCCATGTACTCATCGGTGAGCTCTTCGCCATCCAAGGTTCCACCCGAGTACTGCCAGCTGCCGACGAAGTTGGCCTTGGGGTCCTTGCCGCCGCCGCTGCAGCCCGTCAGGGCAAAGGCGAGCGCCAGGACGCATGTCAGAAATGCGAGTACGGGCTTTTTGAACGTTGTCTTCATGGTGTCCTCCTTCATCGAACGAAACCCATAGAAGCAAATGCGGGGGTGGCGGATCCCCCGCCAATTACCAGATAGAGGGGCTAGGGCCGGGGCGTTCCGCAGTTGCTGCAGAACTTGCCGCCGTTTTCGCTGCCGCAGTTGGGGCAGAACCACTTTGCCGGTGCCGGGGCGGGTGCGGGACTGCCGCACTCGGAGCAGAACTTGCCGGTGTTGGTGGCGCCGCAGCTGCAAGTCCACGTGCCGGCCGCAGGTGCGGCGGCGGGAGCCGGTGCGGGGGCGGGAGCCGGAGCCGGCTGCGGGGCGGCCTGCTGCTGTGCCTGGCCGGCGGCGAACAGCTGGCTGGCGTTCATGCCGCCCATGCCACCTGCCATGCCCATGCCCATAAAGCCTGCCATCGCGCCGTTGGGGTTGGCGGCTGCCGCGCGCATCGCATCGCTCTGGGCGCTGGCGATGTTGGCTGCCGCCATGGTGGGATCGCGCATGACCGCGGCTTTCTGCAGGTCCTTGATCATCTGCTCGTCTTCTTGCGAGGCGGCGATGGAGTTGACGCCAAAGCTTACGATCTCAACGCCGCGCAGGTCACGCCAGTCGGCAGAGAGGACCTCGTTGAGCGCGCGGGCGAGCTCGGTGGTGTGGCCGGGGATGGCGCTGTAGCGGATGCCCATCTCCGAGATCTTGGCAAAGGCGGGCTGCAGGGCGGTGAGCAGCTCGGACTTAAGCTGGCTGTCGATCTTGTCGCGCGTGTAGCTATCGGTCACGTTGCCGCATACGTTGGTGTAGAACAGCAGCGGGTTGGTGATGCGGTACGAATACTCGCCGTTGCAGCGCACGGAGATGTCGACGTCCAGGCCAATGTTGTTATCGACCACGCGGAAGGGCACGGGCGAGGCGGTGCCGTACTTGTTGCCGATGATCTCCTTGGTGTTGATGAAGTAGACACGCTGGTCCTTGCCCGCGTCGCCGCCAAAGGTAAAGCGGCTGCCGATATTGGCGAAGGTCTCCTTGATGGAATCGCCCAGGTTGCCGCTAAAGACGCTCGGCTCGCTGCCGGTGTCAAAGACGAACTCACCGGGCTCCAGCGCGACTTCGATGATCTTGCCGTTTTGCACCACGAGCATGCCCTGGCCGTCGTTGACGGCGATGACGGAGCCGTTGGAGATGACGTTGTCCTCGCCGCGCGTGTTGGAGCTGCGGCCGCCGGTGCGCTTGCTGCCCTTGCAGGCCAAGACGTCAGCGGGCATCGATTCGCAGTAGATAAATTCCTTCCACTGGTCGGCCATGACGCCGCCGGCAGCACCCAATCCAGCTTTCAAGAGTCCCATGGTGATCTTCCTTTCTCGTCAAAGGCCGGGTGGTATTGGTCAGGATGGTTAATCGTCCTTGTCGTCCTTCATGACAACGGTGGTCTCGGTGTGGCTGAAGGTGTCGTGCTTCTCGGTCAGGTCGAGCTCGCCACAGTAGCAATCGGCGTGGGTGGCCTCGTTGGCCGTCTTGAGCTGGCCCACCAGCAGCACGTCTGCGATGACCACGATGATCAGCGGCGCGACGATGTTGATGAGGATGCCCTCGATATCAAAGGTGAGGTAATCCGGATCGAAGGCGTTCTCACCCATGAAGAGGATCTGGGAGAGGACAAATCCGATCACAAAGAACAGCACCGAGGCGATAGCGAGCTTGGGCTTGGAGCAAGGAAGCTCGCCGACCAAGCGGCCGGTCTGGCCGTTCATGGCAAACAGGTAGCTCTTGCCGTTCCACGAGGTGGAGAGCATCCAGACGGGGAACAGGGCGTAGTCGCTGTCTTCCCAGGTGTAGTCGAGCTGCTTGCTTTCGACCGTGGCATCGTCGTATTCGTCGACGACGGTCTCGCGCAGGGCCGAGATCGTGCTTTCTTCCATACGGCGCTCGGCGCGCGCCTTGCAGGTCTCGCAGTCCTCGTCGTAACGGTTGGCGATGTAGCCGGGCATATATGCGACCGAGAACGGACGCAGTGCGTCGTAGTCAAACGGCTCGATGGCGTCCATGTGGCCGTCGGGCATCTTGGACGATCCGTCGACGGGCACGCGCTTAAACGAGATATTGCCCTTGCGATAGGCATCGTAGTGGTCGGTGGTCGTGACGGTGCGGTCGGATTCCTCGGTCACGGTCTCGTTGGTCGCGTCAAAGTACACTTCGCCGTCAACGCGGGCACCGTAGAGCCAAAACGGCACGTAGACACCTTGGACCTCGTCGATGTGGCTGCCGGTGACAAAGCTCTTGGGCAGCAAGATCTTGCCCTTGTAGTGTTCCTTGAGTGCGGCCGTGACGTCATCGCGCCCGAGCTTAAATGGAATCACCAGGTCGGGCGAGAAGTCGCCCGAAAGCTGACCGGGCGCTACGGCGGAGTTGCCGCAGTACGGGCAGGTGGTGACAGCGACGGTGCCGTCGGACACGAGCTCGGCGCCGCACGACGAGCAGATGTAGCCGGCGTTTTGGGCGAGCTCCTGCACCGCGTCGTCGGCGACGGGCTTTGGCGTTGCGGCTGCGGCATCGGCTTTGGCGTCTGCCTTGTCCTGGCGCTCGCGATAGAGGGCCTCGACTTCTTCGACTTCAAAGCGCGAGTCACAGTAGTCGCAGACGAGCTTTTGCTCGGCGCTTGCAAAATGCAAGGGGCCACCGCAGGCAGGGCACTGATAGTTAACGCTCTCGAAGGCCATGATCGGTCCTTTCCGTGCCGGGGGCTATGCGCCGATGGCGCCGCCGCAGTATTCGCAGCGCCCGCTGGCATCGGGAATGGTGGTGGCTCCGCAGAAGGGGCAGGTCACCGCGGTCTTGGGGGCCTTGGCGGCCACGACGCTGTCCCGCGTCTCCTGGCGCAGCTGCACCAGCGCATCGCGGACTTCGGTTGCCTGGCGCTTGGCCTCGCGATATTCGATGGAGCCGTGCTGATCGATGGTGGAGTCGTTCACGCGCAGGTTGATCTCGGTAAAGTACGGCGTGTTGACGTGGATGGTCAGATTAAAGTCGTAATCCAGGTCGTAGCGCGGCGGGTTGTAGCTCTCGCGCTCGCCGTCCTTGGTCTCGCGATAGATCTCGGTGCGCTGCTCGTCGATATCCATATCGCAGCCGAGTACCTGCGAGAACTCGATGATGTCGGGATTGGCGTCGCGCCAGCGGCTCTGCGAAGTGATGATCAGCAGGCCCGCGTCCTCATCGAGCATAATATTGGTGCGCCCGGCAGAAAGCGTGCGCGTGGGGTTGAACGAAGACAGGCGCTCGGCGTTGGCCTCGCGGTAGGCGAGTTGCTCACGGATATCGTCCGCGGTGCTGGAGCGATAGCCGTGAAAGTAGGGGGAGAGCTTGCCGGCGCACTCTTTGCACAGGTAGCCTTCATTGATTTTTGTCTTACCTAGAAGTCCCAGCTCGGTACCGCAAATCGCGCACTCTTTCTTCTCGAACATCTTGTCAAAGAAGCCCATGGCTGCCTCCCATCAACTGGTAGCGTGTGTCACTTTTGATGATGGGGGAGTGCGCGATCCTTCGCGATACCCAGACGGCTCAAGGAGTCTCCACAACTGGGACACATGGCCCATTTTTTGATTGGACGCCGGGGACACTCTTCGGCCACTCATTGGGGACGTACTTAAATGAGTGGCAGTTGGAGACACTCCTTGCCGAGCTAGAGGCCGCGCGTGCCCCTTCTGGTCCATGAGGCTCAAAACCGCGGTGTGACGTGAACGGCTGGGGTCAAATTTGCAGCATTTCAAGCCTGGCTTCGATATTGAGACTGGTTCTTTATTAAAATAGATTTCCAGACAATTGAGCGGCTGGGGGTTAACTATGAGGGGCATGGGAGACACAACCGCATATTTGCGTCGGGGCATTCGGGAGATTATATGCCTGGTGCTGTTCTTCTTCACGTTTTTGGCGTGCGAGTATCTTTTTGATGTGCGCATGGCCGAGTTCGTGTCTCCGAACGAGGTCGCTATTTATGAGAGCCTTGTCATCGGCGCGAGCGTGATTGGCTTCTTTGTGCGTCCCATTCTGTACTATCGCCGTCCCCATGCTATCGACGCAACGAGTGACGTCACGGGCGTTTTGCTGGTGGCGGCATTGCTGCTGTTGATTATGGCGGTTCAGGTTGAGGTGGTAATTGCCGGCGGTTTGGTGGCGTGCTGCGCGCTGGGCTACTGCGGATCGACTGCTCATGCAAATTTTGCGAGGCGCTTTGCGCGAACGCCCTGCTTGGCGCGCGCCGCCGCACTTTCTTACGCCATGGGCGTTCTGGTGCAGGTTCTCAACCACATGGTGATGCCTGTCGGCATTCCTCAGCAGGCTGTTCTGGTCGTCTGTGCGATCGCGCAGGTGGCGTTGCTCCACGGTGCCCGACGCGCCAAGCTGCGCGACGAGTCCGATCCCAGCTTTGAACCCAGTGCTGCCGGGCTTTCGGTAGATGCTCTGGAATATGGCGCCAAGTGGCATGACGATCCCGAGGCAAAGGCGGCATTCCGTCGCGCCGTAGTTCGCCTGACCGTGGCGACGGCGTATCTTTCCAGCGTATTCGCCGCTCTCAACGCGGGCTTCACGACCCTGCATGCTGTCGGAACCGTCGATTTGGGCGATTGGCCGCGCCTGCTGCTTGTCGTGAGCTCGTTGGTCGCTGGCGCACTATTTGACCTGCACGGCCGCTCGTATATGAATATCGGCATGACATGTGCCGCCATACTGTCCACGCTTTCGTTCTTTGTGCTCATCGTCGATGGCAATGGCGGCAACGAGCTTGCTGCCACGATCATCTTTTATCTGGGCTCGGGCTTTTCGTGGTGTTCTTTACCACAAAATATGCCGCCGTCTCGCTCTATGCGCGCTGGTCATATTTTTGGCCGTGCATGGGTCGCGTCGTCAACAACGTGTGCTCGATGTTCGTGACGGCGCCGGCAGTGGCGATTATCTCGAGTCAAAATGTGCTGGCTGCGGTCGGTGCGGCGCTCGTGATGTTTGTGGGCATTGCGATTACGCTGCTGGGGCAGTTGGGGCAACGAGCCGATGATGCCGCGATGCGGGACGGACTGCCGCTTGCCACCGACGATCTTGGTGGGGATCTTGCGCCCACATGCTCCGACCCCGAGCCCGTGGAGGCAGCGGAGCCCACGTCCGATGAACGCCTCGATGCCTTCGTCGCCACCTTTGGGCTTACAAGGCGCGAGCGCGATATTCTTGAGGTCTTGGTCGTTTCGGACCAGAGCGTTCAGGACATCGCCACAACGCTTTTCCTTTCGCGCTCCACGCTCTATCGTCACATTTCCTCGATCAACAAAAAGACCGGCACCGCCTCGCGCGTGGCCCTCATCAACTTCTTCTGGTCCTGGACACCCAAGGACTAGCTAATCTCCCAATAAGTCGCGGTGGAATAGTCCCTAAATTAAAGTCACGGGGCTTTAAAGGGGGTGCGGACAGAAAGTTGGACCGTGAAGCGGTCCGGACTGGAGGTTCGCATG
>URTZ01000034.1 GCA_900550825.1 uncultured Collinsella sp.
CGGGCGAGCAGGATGTGCTCACGGGTCTGAGCCATGGGGCCGTCGGTAGCGGCGATGACCAGGATAGCGCCGTCCATCTGAGCAGCACCGGAGATCATGTTCTTGACGTAGTCAGCGTGGCCCGGGCAGTCAACGTGAGCGTAGTGACGGGCAGCAGTCTCGTACTCGACGTGGGAGACGGAGATCGTAATGCCGCGCTCGCGCTCCTCGGGAGCCTTGTCGATGTTCTCGAACGCAGTGAAGTCAGCCTTGCAGCCCTCGGTCTCGGAGAGAACCTTGGTGATGGCAGCGGTCAGCGTGGTCTTGCCGTGGTCGACGTGACCAATGGTGCCGATGTTAACATGCGGCTTAGTGCGCTCAAACTTCTCTTTGGCCATAAAGCCCTCCTCTAAACAGGTCGTCCCCGGACGGGACTTTGCCTTTATACCATAGTGGCCTCTCAACATACTATTGAGAAGCCACCGTGTTACCTATGGTAGCGGTGACTGGATTCGAACCAGTGACGCCACGGGTATGAACCGTGTGCTCTAACCAACTGAGCTACACCGCCGGATGGAGCCTGCAACCAGACTTGAACTGGTGACCTCTTCGTTACCAACGAAGTGCTCTACCGACTGAGCTATACAGGCACTTGACGGGTGGGAGCTATAGGATTCGAACCTATGTAGGCAGAGCCAACGGGTTTACAGCCCGTCCCCATTAACCACTCGGGCAAACTCCCAATCGTTCAAGTATCCGCAGGTCCTTTGGTCTTTTGGACCGCCGCCCCCGCGAACGAAAAAGATAATACGATGCAACCTTGGGGGCTGTCAACGAAAACCTCTAGATACACGGTTCCGGGCGTATCTATATAGTCGTGACCTGCGGTTTTGTTGAGTTTGGATATGAAGGACGGTGGTTTTGGATACTGAGGTGACGTTTCCCGAGGTAACACTTTGGTGTAGTAGAGTACACCTTCAGGATTGAACTTCGATAACAGCCTATTTGCACCTATATATAGGTCGAGATCGGGCTTCCGCGGCAGATTCGAGCGTGGATTTTCTTCCGTTTGAAATCGAGCGTGGATAATCTCCCACTTTTGTCGTACCCCCAAGGCCAAAGTGACAGATTATCCACGCTCATTCACTAGGCAGGAGATTTTCCACGCTCGTTCGTCCGATAATCCACGCTCGACCAGGATGACTGGGATAGGTCCGGCCTTTGTCTCGATCTGTAACATTTAGAGAACATTTTCTCCCCTATCTGTTACAGGTCGAGATATTACGCAGAGACCTCCGCTTACGTCTCATTCTGTAACAGGAAGAACGGTTTTCAGCTTCTTCGTGTTACAGAATGAGACAAACCGAAAACGAGATGGGCACCAACCCGATGACACACCACCTAAAAAGAAACGGGCCCTGTCCCCACAAGGGGACAGGGCCCGAAACTCTCATGGAGCCAGTGACAGGAATCGAACCTGCAACCCACTGATTACAAATCAGTTGCGCTACCGTTGCGCCACACTGGCACACTTGGCGCTTTCGCGCGAAGCCAGTTAAGAATAAAGGAAATGAGGACGGGGCGCAACAGGCCCTTCACCCGACCACATCTCAAAACTATTCGCTAAAACGAATAGTTTTAATTACAATTGTTATATTTAAAGCTATTCGTTCTAACGAAGGGTTTCGCGATGCTTACTACCAAGGAAGCCGCCGAGCTGCTCGGCATCACTCCGCGCAGGGTGCAGGAGCTCATAAAAAACGGAGCACTTGAGGCCCGCAAGGCTTCTGGTGTATGGCTCATCGACAAAGACAGCGTCGACACGCGACTCCGCTCCGTGACCAAAACAGGGGGACGTCCCCGCCGCGGCCACGGTAAGAACGAGATCGCGTTCACCCTCATGAACCGCACGCACGAAGTCGCTCAGCTGGTCTACAGCACATCGCGAAAAGACTTTACCCACATCGGCGCCGACATCGATTACGCCCACGCCCCTATTGGAGTATTTGGCCCTAATAGCCCCATATCGCTCGACTCCTTCCGCATCTGGTGGCGCGGCCGCGGTATTCCGCTCGCACGCATTGGGCTAGCCTCCCTGCTTGCAGAAGCCGCAGTCGATGTTCCCGATGAACTCGTACAGCGAAATCTTGGCCTCTCCCTATCCGACCAGTATTGGATTAGACCCCAAGGTTCCGGTCTCGCGTGGGAAGATATTAACTTCTTCAATAACGCCTTTGATGACGTCTCGCTGTCCATTGCGCCCTTTGCCCCAGAGGGAAAAGCGGCTGCCGCAAAGCCCGATAACACGTCGGACGGCAATCTTCAAAAGTACTGGACGTGCGAGGGCGGGCGTCGAATTCTGCATAAGGCAGGAGCGCACCTGAACCAGGAACCTTATAACGAGCTGGTGGCGACCGCGCTCCACCGTCGCATCCTAAACGCCTGCGATTATGTGCCTTACTCACTCGAGGGCACGGGCACTTCCGCCCTGAGCATATGCGATGTCTTCTTAACTGATGAAGAAGAGTATGTCCCTGCGTTCTATGTAAACCAGCACGCAAACGCAGATGAACGACTAACCGACTACGAGCGATACGTAGCAAACTGCGAGGAGCTCGGGGTGGCAGGCGTCAAGGATGCCCTTGACCGCATGATCGCGTGCGACGACATCATCGCCAACTACGATCGTCATTGGCGCAACTTCGGCCTCGTGCGAAACGTCAACTCACTGGCCTGCAGACCAGCCCCCATCTTCGATTCGGGCTCATCGCTCTGGTGCAACATATCTCTAGAGGAGCTTAGGGCAGGAGAGCACAGTTTTGCCAGCGCGCAGTTCCATTCAAGTCCCGCGAAACAAATGTTGCTTGTTGAGGATATGAGCTGGTTTGACGGGGGCAAACTCGATGGTTTTGTCGACGAGGCAATCGAGATTCTGTCTAAAAACGATGCCCTAGCAGCGAGACTGCCTTATCTAAAAGAGGCGTTAACGTGGCGCCTCGAAAGAATGATCGACATCGCTGAATGGAGTTAGCAAGGCAGCATTGCCCCGCCAACTCCCCTACCGTCCGCGCAGGGCCTTGAGCTTGGCCAGGGCATCGGGACTCAGGCGGCTGCCCAGAGTCATCTTGATTTGCGGAGCTTCCTCTGCCTCGTGAACGTCGTTATCGATCTGTTTGATCTCGTCCACCAGCATACGGCTCGAGATGCGCGTGACGCCCTTGCCCATGACGACAGCCTGGATCGTGCCGTCGCTCGATACCACGGAGCACGCGCGGCCTTCCTCACGTGCCTCGATGCAGAGCTTCTGCACCACGGTATCGGCCGAAACACCCGTCGGCGAAAACTCGATGCGCACGCCGCGGGCCGGCAGGTTGGGGCGCTCGCTGGAGATATTGCCCGCGCCGTCAAATACGATCACAGCCTCGTAGCGGCCCTGGGCAAACGCAGCTACGTCATTAATGAGCGCCGTGCGCGCCATATCGTGAACGTCGCTGGAATACGGATCGTCAGAATGGTCGTACACGAGCTTTTCGTAGCGCGGCGTGCAGTGGATCACGTTGTAACCGTCGACCACCAGCAGCTCGGGCTTGTTGGAGTGCACCGTCGAGACCGGGTCGGCGATGGCCTGCGCAAACGCATTGCCGCCCACGCCATAGGTCGCGGCCGAAACAATCGGCTTGGCCGAACCCTCGCCAAAGCGCTTGGCCTTGGACTTGGCACGGTTCTTTTTGGACATGCGCTACTCCTCCCCCATGAGCTCGCCAGCGTTGCGGCGCAGCCACTCAAAGCACAGCGCCGTGGTCGCCTGGGCAACATTGAGGCTCTCGGTCATGCCGCGCTGGGGAAGCTTGGTCAAAAAGTCGCATTTCTCGAGCACCAGGCGCGAGATGCCGTCGCCCTCGGAGCCCATGACGAGCGCCACGCGGCCCTCGAAGGGAGCATCCCAGCAACCGCCTTCGGCGTGCTCAGAGGCACCGCCCACCCAAAAGCCAGCGGCCTTAAGATCGTCGAGTGCACGGGCGATGTTGGGCACCTGCGCGATAGGCAGATGCATGACGGCGCCGGCTGAAGTCTTGTAGCTGCCCACGGTCACGCCGGCGGCGCGCTTGTTGGCGATGATGACGCCGGCCGCGCCCACAACCTCGGCGGAGCGCACGATGGCACCGAAGTTGCCGTCGTCAGTCACATGGTCGAGCACCACGACAAGTGCCGGGCCCTCGCCTGCGCGGTCGAGAATATCGGCGACATCGGCATAGGGGAAGTTGCCAACCTCGAGCGCAATGCCCTGGTGAGCGCCATGGCTCGACAGCGCATCGAGCTGCGCGCGCGGCACATACTTAATGCGGACGCCCGCGGCGTTGAGGTCATCGACCAGGCGCGACAAGGCGGCATCGCGCTCCCCGCCCTCGGCAATGAGCGCGCACTTGATGGGAAAACCGGTGCGCAGCGCCTCGGCGGCAGCACGGCGACCTTCGATAAACTCGCCCTTGGGGACCTGAACGTTGTCGCGGTTGCGATCTCGCTGCGGACGCGCAGCCTGGGCTTGAGAGCGCTCGCGCTGGCCCTTGGGAGTGGCAGCGCGGTCGTTGCGGCGAATCGGACGCGAGCCAGAAGCAGCCTGCTTGCCTCCACGCGATGCACGCTTGCGATTGTCGGCCATAAAACGGCCTCCTTTAAATACTTTTCAAACAGGACAAAAGAAGCGACCGCTTAAGACGAATAGCTCAAGCGGTCGGTACGGGTTTTCCAAGTGCCCGAGATTGCCGTGAAAGAGGAGCGACGCGTACTTGAGTACGCGAGCGACGGTTTGAACGGCAAGGTCGGGTGCTTGGGAAACCCGCGGGGATTAGAGAGACTTAATACGGGTGCCGGCGGCGGTATCCTCAATGGTGAGGCCCAGGTCCTTGAGCTGGTCGCGGATGGCGTCGGCCAGATCCCAGTTCTTGGCGGCACGGGCCTCGGCGCGGGCCTCGAGAATCTTGGCAGCAGCCTCGTCCACGTCGTCGCCCGTATAGGCAACCAAACCGGCGGCAACACCCAGCAGACCCAGCGGCAGCTCCACCTTGGGCTCGGGAAGCTCGACGCCAAACGTATCGAGCAGCTCGGCCAGCGTATCGGCGGCAGCCAGGACTGCGGCCTTGTCGGCAGCGTCACCGGCCTGCTCCAGGTACTGGTTGCACTCGGTCACAAAGCCAAAGACGGCACCCATGGCACCAGCGGTGTTAAAGTCGTCGTCCATGCACTCCTTAAAGGTGGCGCGGGTCTCGGCGGCCTTGGCGGCAAACGCCTCGGATGCTGCCTCATCGGCATCGGCCGTCGCGTGGTTCGCAGCCCAGCGCAGGTTCTCGACCGTACCGGCGATACGCGTGAGCGAGTTCTCGGCACCCTCCAGGCGCTCCCAAGAAAAGTCGAGCGGTGAGCGATAGCTCGTCTGCAGCATCAGCAAACGCAGGGCGGCAGCGGAGTGCTGCTCGAGGACCTCGGCCAGCGTAAAGAAGTTACCAAGCGACTTGGACATCTTCTCGCCGTCGACCAGCAGCATGCCCGTGTGCATCCAGGTGTTGGAGAAGCCCTGGTGCCAGGCGCAGGTGGCCTGAGCGCACTCGTTCTCGTGATGCGGGAAAGCAAGATCGGAGCCGCCGCCGTGGATGTCGATCGGAGTACCCAGGTAGCGATGCACCATGGCGGCGCACTCGGTGTGCCAACCGGGACGCCCCTCGCCCCAGGGGCTCGGCCAGCTGGGCTCGCCGGGCTTGGCGGCCTTCCACAGGGCAAAGTCGAGCGGGTCGTTCTTGTCCTCGTTCTCCTCGATGCGCGCGCCAACCATAAGGTCGTCGATGTTGCGGCCCGAGACCTGACCATAGTTGGGATCGCTGCGCACGGCAAAGTACACATCGCCGTTATCGGCTGCGTAAGCGTGGCCCTGCTCGATAAGCGTCTTGATCATGGCGATCATGGGGCCGATCTCCTTGGTGGCGCGGGGGCGCACATCGGGATCGAGCACGTTGGCGGCGCGCATGACGCCGATGAACTTGTCCGAGAACTCCGTCGCGACCTCGGCGGCAGTGCGGCCCTGCTCGTTGGCGCGCTTGATGATCTTGTCATCGACATCGGTGAGGTTCTGGGCGAACGTGACCTCGTAGCCGCTCGCGATGAGCCAGCGACGAATCACATCGAAGCTGATGAACGTGCGGGCATTGCCGATGTGGATGTTGTCGTAGACCGTGGGGCCGCACACGTACATGCGGACCTTGCCGGACTCGATGGGCTGGAACTCTTCCTTTTTATGGGTAGCGCTGTTGTAGATACGCATTCGTTACTCCTTAACGGTTTTCTGTAGCAGGCAGACGGCCCAAGCGCCGATTCCCTCGCCTTGGCCTTCCCAACCGAGCTTTTCGGTCGTGGTGGCGGCAACGCCCACGTTTTCGACGTCAACGCCCAGGGCATGGGCAAGGTTGGCGCGCATGGCATCGCGGTGCGGAGTGATCTTGGGTTGCTGACAGGCAATGGTGCAATCGGCATCGACAAACTCAAAGCCCAGCTCGCGCGCATAGCCCATCACGCGAGCGAGCAGCACCATCGAATCGGCACCCTCGTAGGCGGGATCGGTGTCGGGGAATAGCTTGCCGATGTCTCCCCCGCGGCAGGCGCCCAGAATGGCGTCGGCCAAGGCGTGCGCGAGCACATCGGCATCCGAGTGGCCCAGCAGGCCGCGCTCGTAGGGAATGTCGACCCCGCCGATGATACATCGACGCCCCTCCACCAAACGGTGGACGTCGTAGCCGTGGCCAATGCGCAGGTTACTGAACATGGGGAAGGTCCTCTCCCTCAGCCATGCGGCCAAGCAGAATCGCGGTTACGGGACGCAGGTCCTCGGGCAGCGTCACCTTAAGGTTATCGCGCGGGCTCTGGACACAGCGGACGCGCCCGCCCATGCGCTCGACCAGCGATGAATCGTCGGTACCGATAAAGCCCTCGGCGATAGCTGCGGTGTGGGCGCGCTTCATGGCGTCGACGCTAAAGATCTGCGGCGTCTGCGCAGCCCAATAGAGCTCGCGCGGCGGCGTCTCGACGATATTATCGCCGTCGACGATTTTGAGCGTGTCGATCGCGGGCTGACCGCACACGACACCGTCGAGCGAACGGTCGCCCACAAGCACGTCGATAGCGTGATCGATGGCCTCGGTGGTAATGAGCGGACGAGCGCCGTCGTGAATGGCGACATATTCGAAACCCGCCGGAACCGCATGCACGCCGGCACGGGTGGAATCCTGACGGGTATCGCCGGCATCGGCAAAGCTGATGGGCGTGTCATAGTCAAACGGGTCGATGGCCAGGCGTCGCATCTCGGCACGACGCTCGGCAGGGCAAACCACGACGATGTGGCCGACCTTGTCGCTCCGATCAAACGCGCGGATGGACCAGCTCATGAGCGGACGACCCGCCACGTTAACGAGCTGCTTGCCGCCGGGGTTTCCAAAGCGCTGGCCGCTGCCACCGGCAACGACCACGGCGCATACGGGCGCCATTATGCGTTCCCCTGTTTGGTGCCCTTCATGCGGTACAGCGAGTCCGCAAGAATGGCAGGGTTGTTGACGCCAAAGTCGCCCAGGCGCTCCGGATCCTCGCTAATGTCGTCCATGAGCTCCTGCAGCGAGCCGTACTCGTCGACGATCTTCTCGGCCACGCCGTCGCGCACGACGGACACACGCGAAAGCGTGCGCAGGCCCAGCGGCGTCATGACGGAGTCCTCGTCCAGGTCGTCATAGCCCAGAACCGCCGCCACATGCTGTGGGTCGGACAGGTCCTTAGGTGTCATGCGAGCGAGCTCGGTGCGAATCTTCTCGGCGTTTGCCTCGGAGGAATCGCTCGCGTAGTCGCGGATCATCAGGTCGTATTCGGTATCCATGCTGGAGCCCGCGAGCTGCTCGAGCTGCATCTGCACGAGCTTGCCCTGGTTGCCCAGCTTGACAATGCAATCCTTAAGCTCAGTCTTTGCCTGCTGCATGATCTCGAAGCTCGAGAAAATACCGGTAATGTCGGCGAGCGTAACGTAGTCGTCGAGCTCGAGGGCCGTCAGGCGCAGCAGGGAGCGATCGAGCGACTGACGGGTAGTCTGGAGCGTGGCGACGAGCTGGTTGACCGAGCTCATGATGGTGGTGACAGGCTGAATCTCGTAGCTTTTGCCGTGAACGTACACGTTGACGACGGCACGACGGGCCGAGACCGAGATCACGATGGCATCGGTGAGCACCGACATGCGAGCGGCGGTGCGGTGACGCATGCCCGTCTCACTCGTGGCGAGCGAGGGATCGGGATTGAGGTGGAAGTTGGCGCGCAGGATCTGGGTGAGGTCGCCATCGATAACGATAGCGCCGTCCATCTTGGAAAGCTCGAACAGGCGGTTCGAGGTGAACGAAATATTGAGCGGGAAGCCGTCGTTACCGGCAGCGAGCACGTTTTCGGTGTCGCCGACGCAGATAAGGGCGCCCAGGTGACCGGCGATGATCATGTCGAGGGCGGTGCGGATCGGCTGACCAGGTGCCGTCAGGCGGATGGCCTGTTCCATACGCTTTTGCAGCTCGTTCTTATCCAAGGCATCGCTCCCATCGTATACGCTCCATAAACGCTAAATAGTTTCTCACGGTTTGTCCCTGCGTTGCTTGCGAAATCCGATGCTTACAGAATGAGCGAACACAGCTTAGGTAGCTCATTTGGGACGAGGCTCTCTTGACTGCTCATGTGGTAGCATCGGGTCTCATATTAATGAGGGAGTAGTCGCGTAATCGGGCTCGCCCGCAGAGAGGAAGCCAGACTATGGGACTCGCAGAGCTCGTGTTGCTCGCCGTTGGCCTTTCGATGGACGCCTTTGCCGTTTCCATCTGCAAGGGCCTTGGCATGAAGAAAATCAACCTTAAAGTCGCCGTAGTGCTCGGCCTGTTCTTTGGCGGCTTTCAGGCCGGCATGCCCGTAATCGGATGGGCGCTCGGCAGTCAATTCATGGGCATCATCGGACCCATCGACCATTGGATCGCCTTTATCCTTTTGGCCTTTATCGGCGGCAAAATGCTGTGGGAAGCCTTTTCCGAAGACGAAGATGAGAACGAAGGCGACGACAAGGATGCCGAAAAGATTGACCTGGTAGAATACCTGATCCTCGCCATCGCCACCTCAATCGACGCCCTAGCCGTAGGCATCTCGTTTGCGGCGCTCTCGGTTGACATCGTGCCCGCTGTATCGCTTATCGGCGTCACAACGTTTATCTTCTCCGTCGCCGGCGTAGCGATCGGCCACACCTTTGGCGCGCGCTACGAAAAACCCGCCACCATCGTGGGTGGCGTCGTGCTCATCCTCATCGGGCTTAAGATCTTGCTTGAGCATCTGGGGATTTTGGCGCTGTAACGCCAAGCACAATCGCTCAAAACTCAACGCCAGCACAAGGCCTTATGCAGAGTTTTGCATGAGGCCTTTTCGTGCAGACTTTTGCATGTCATACTAATATGCAAAAGTCTGCACGTTAGGAGATCGCCGTGGACACCCTTCCCATCACCACACCGCGCCAAGCTGGCATCTACGTGCGCCAGGCACGCGAGGCTCAGGGTCTCACCCGTGCCGCCCTCGCTAAAACGGCCAGTGTTTCGGAGCGCCTGCTCGCATCGCTCGAGCTAGGAGACGCCACCGGCATTCGACTCGACAAGCTGCTGGCGGTTTTCGGTGCTCTCGGACTGGCTCTCGTTGCTCAAGGGAATATCGACGACACGAAACATGAGCAGCCAGCCGACGCCCCGCATGCCGATTTGCAACCTTGTAGCACCCCCAGGTGCCATCACGCTCAACGTCTTCACCATCGCAACCGACGCGGCGCAGCCATTCCAGCTCTTCCAGATACCCCCTTTACGTCCGAGCTCTACGACAAGGCCTTCGCCGATTTCGCCATGTCCAATCTCGGAGTCTCGATTGCCGCAAACCCATCTGCCCAAACCAGGCCCAAAGGGAGGTAGCCAATGGCCAGCAAAACGCTTCGGACTATAATTTGCGGCGTACCTGCGGGAACGCTCATGCAAGATGAGAGCGGTCTGGCCAGTTTTGCCTACGATCAAGATTATGACGGGCCAGCCCTATCGACCAACATTCCCGTTTCAAATCGCACATACGGCCAACAGGTCATGAATCCGTACTTGTTTGGTCTTCTGCCCGACAGCGAGGACCAACGAAAGGCGATTGCTGCCGAATTCGACGCCAGGCCCAACAATCCCGTTGCGCTGCTCAGCCATATCGGACTCGACTGTCCGGGCGGAGTGCAGTTTTGTGCCGAAGAAGATGCCGATGCCGTCCTGCATCGCGCTGGCGAATACCGCCCTATAGACGACCACGAAATTGCTCTCCGTCTCAAGTCGATCAGAGATGACCACAATGCATCGTGGATGGGTCTAGATGAAAGTTGGTCACTCGGAGGCAACCAGGGCAAGTTCACGCTCGCGTTCATAAACGGCCGCTGGTGCGAATGCATGGGCTCCTCGCCCACGACGCATATTTTCAAAAATGGCGTTATCGGATTTAAACTCGAGGCTCTGAATGAGTTTGTCTGCATGAAAAGCGCCCAGCGCGCCGGCATCGCAACGGCAAACGTCGAATATCGTATGTTTGAGGACGAACCTGCCCTCATCGTTGAGCGCTATGACCGTGTGAAAGTCGAAGACGGAACGATCAGGCGCCTACATCAAGAAGACCTCTGTCAGGCACTTGGGGTGATGCCCGCCCAAAAGTACACGGCAGACGGCGGCCCGACCACCCGCGACATTCAAGAGCTCCTCGTAAATACGAGCCACCATCAACTTAACCTGTATCTGTTTACGCAGATACTGTTCTTCAACGCCGTTATCGGTGCACCTGATGCGCATGCGAAAAACTATTCCCTGCTACTCGGAAACAACAGTACAGCCATGATGGCTCGTATGTACGATGTCGCGTCGGGTTTGGCGTATGAGCGCATGCGACGTCGGGCACGCCTGGCCATGAGCGTTGGCGGCGAAAATCGTGTGGGGCGCATCGGTCCAGGCGCTATCCGCCGATACCACGGTATGGGCGACCCCGCGCTGGAGGCGGCGCTCACCGATGCCGGGCTATCCGAGAAGTTTTGCTTTGCGACCATGATGGACCTCGCCTACGAGGTACCCATTTGCATGGAAGAGGTCATGGGCGAATACGCCGACCTGCCCGGCATGGCGGACCTGCGCGAGCACATGCTCGGCCCCGTCCGCGAAAACTGTCAGCGCGCCCTCGACCTCATCAAGGCGGATATGGGCTAGACGCCAATCAATTTCCCATTTCTTAAAAGAAGAGAGGGGGCACCCATCGCAAAAGCTCGGGTGCCCCCTCTCATAATGTCATCTGCAATCCGCTAGCACGTGGCTCGGACTGCTGCTAGCGCAACCTTTACGCAGCGAGGCGCTTGAGGACGTCGATGAGCAGCTCGTAGAAGCGCTCAGCAGAAGCGAGCTCCATGCTCTCGTCCGGGGTGTGGACATCGGAGAGCGTCGGGCCCACGGCGATGGCGTCCAGACCGTGCAGGGCCTCGGCGAACAGGCCGCACTCAAGGCCGGCATGGATGGACTCGATGCGCAGCTCGGAGCCAAAGAGCTCGCGATAGCTCTCGACAAAGATGTCGCGGACCGGCGAATGCTCGGCATAGCTCCAGCCGGGATACTCGAACTCAAACTTGGCGTCGAAGCCCAAGACATCGGCCAGCGTCTGCAGGCGGTCCTTGAACTCGTTCTGCAGCGAGGTGATCGAGGAGCGCGGGGACAGCATAATCTTGACCTCGTCATCGGAGGTGGCGACCACGCCGATGTTGGAGGAAACCTCGACGGAGCCGTCGGTGGCGACGTTGCGGCGAATCACGCCGTTAGGGGCAAGACGCAGGGCGCGGATGAGGGCAAGCGCGGACTTCTGGTCCATGGCCTCGACCTCGGCGTCGTCGGCAATCTCGACGGTGCAAGTAAAGCCGGGGTCGAAGACCTCGAGCTCGGCGGTGACGTCGGCGATGATGCCCCTTGCGATCTCGGCCGCTGCCTCGGCGGCAGCGTGGTCGGCGTAAACCAGCTCGGCCTTGCACTCACGGTTGATGGCGTTGTCCTTAGTGCCGCCGTTAAAGCTGACGATGGCGGGCTCGCCGGCGACCATCAGGCGGTCGATGATGCGGGCCATGATGAGGTTGCCGTTGCCGCGCTCCAGGTTGATATCGCTGCCGGAGTGGCCGCCCAGCAGGCCGGAGATGTCGAGCGTGAGGGTACTACCGGTCTTATGCTCGCGCGCGATCGGGCAGGTGTAGGTAACGACGACGCCGCCGGCACAGCTGACGGTGGCAACGCCCTCTTCCTCGGAGTCAAGGTTGATCATGGTGCGGGCGCTAATCTGGGACTTGTCGAGCGTCTCGGCGCCAACCAGGCCAGTCTCCTCGTCGGTGGTGAACACGCACTCGAGGGCCGGATGAGCAATCGAATCGTCGTTGAGCACGGTAAGCATCAGAGCGACAGCAATGCCGTTGTCGGCGCCCAGGGTGGTGCCGTTAGCGGTGAGGACGCCGTCCTTGACGACCAGGTCGATACCGTCGGTCGTAAAGTCGTGCTCGACGGAACCCAGCTTGTCGCACACCATGTCGATGTGACCCTGCAGCATCACGGTCGGGGCATTCTCGGCGCCGGCAGACGCGGGCTTGCGAATGATGACGTTGTAGACCTCGTCCTGATACACATCGAGACCGCGCTCCTTGGCAAACGCAACCAGGAAATCGCTGATGCCCTTCTCGTTGCCAGACCCACGGGGGATCGCGCTGACCTCCTCAAAGAAATGGAACAGCTGGGCGGGCTCGTAGCCGGTAATCTTGTAGTCCATGGTGCCTCCTTGGCGCAACTGGTTAGACAGTAAGACATGCGACTTGTATATTCCCAGACTTTGCGTGCATAAACCAGTCGAAAACGCCGAGCGCCCTCGCATCATCGGCTAACGGTGGACCGTATAGCGCAACGGTCACAACTTCCGCAGCTCTACAAATCGAGGCGCCCTTTCCGGAGCGCCTCGATTGCGCGTATCAAATTGTCGCCACGCCCTACAGCGCGCCGGAACCGGCTTGCATCATGCCGCCGGGGCCCGAACTCACTCCACCGCTTACGGGCGCGGCGTTGCCGGTGTGCAGTGCCGCCGGAGCGGTATCGCCGCCGAGCGCGCCGACCGGACGCGGTGCCGGAATCTCGCCCGTGCCGTGGCTAAAGACAAACTTGCCGTCGGCCACATCGCACAGGACGGTATCGCCCTCGCCCCACTCGCCGGCCAGCAGCTCCTCGGACAGCGGGTCCTCAATGAGCTTTTGGATGGCACGGCGCAGCGGACGCGCGCCATTGGTGAGGTCGGTGCCCTCGGCCACGATCTTGTCGTAGGCCGCATCGGTGAGCTTGATGTTCATGCCGTTGGCAATCAGGCGTTGACGCAGGTCGTCCACCAGCAGGTGCGCGATCTTGGTCAGATTCTCGCCCGAAAGCTTCTGGAACACCACGATGTCGTCGATACGGTTGAGCAGCTCGGGGCGGAACAGGCGCTTGAGTTCGCCCATCGCACGGCCCTTAATCTCGCTCGAGGTAAGGCCCTGCTCGCCGGTGGTGCCAAAGCCAACGCTCGCATCCTGCGCAATCTCGCGGGCGCCCACGTTGGACGTCATGATAATCACGGTATTGCGGAAGTCGACCGTCTTGCCCTGGCTATCGGTCAGGCGGCCCTCCTCCAGCACCTGCAGCAGAATGTTGAAGATATCGGGGTGCGCCTTCTCAATCTCGTCGAACAGCACAACCGAGTACGGATGACGGCGCACGGCCTTGGTGAGCTGACCGCCCTCGTCATGGCCAACGTAGCCCGGGGGGCTACCGATAAGCTTGGAGACCTCGAACTCGCTGCCGAACTCCGACATGTCGAAGCTGATGAGCGCGTCCTTGCTGCCAAAGAGGTATTCGGCGAGTGTCTTGGCGAGCTCGGTCTTGCCCGTGCCGGTGGGGCCCAGGAAGATAAAGCTGCCGCCGGGGCGACGCGGGTCCTTGAGCGGCGAACGGCTGCGGCGAACGGCCTTGGCAACGGCCTCGACTGCCTCGTCCTGGCCGATAATGCGGGTCTTGAGCACGCTTTCGGTCTGCAGCAGGCGACGGCTCTCGCTCTCGGTGAGCGAAGACACCGGCACACCCGAGGTCACGGAGACGATGTCGGCAATCTGGGCGACGTCGATGGTGAGCGGGCTCGCGTCGAGCTCGGCCGTCCAGGCAGCCTTGGCCTCGGCAAGCTCAATCTCGGCAGCCTTTTGCTGCTCGGTGATCTCGGCGGCCTTGTTCATGTCGTCGCTCTCGGTGGCCTCCTGCGCGGCGGCCTTAAGCTCCTCCACGCGATGCTCGGCCTCGCGCACCGGCTCGGGCGCGCGATTGGCGGCGATGCGGGCGCGGGCACCGGCCTCGTCGATGAGGTCGATGGCCTTATCGGG
>URTZ01000035.1 GCA_900550825.1 uncultured Collinsella sp.
ACGGGTTCGAACCCATGAAAGGGCGACAAAAAAGACGGCCAACCGAAGTTGACCGCTTTCTATTCTATGCTGGAGCATCCAGAGGGTGCTTCCGAACTCATTTTCTCGCTGCCATTCATGCTTTCGAAGCATCTTTCGACCTTCGCAGTCTCATGTTTTGAGGATCTGCCGTGTTTATCACTGTTATCAATGAGTGTGTGGAAGTGATCCTCATACAGATTCATGCGATCCGCCAGAGAACTGAGAAGCATCTTTCTGCAGCCCTCGTTGTTTATTCTCGCATCTCTCAGGTCTTCCGGAAATTCACAAGCAGTCTTAGGGTCAATTTGTTTCTGCTTTCAGAGACTTGTTTGAGAGTTTTTAAAGACAGTTCAAAACAATAAGCGAGACACCATAAAGCAGAGCAAGATGTGCCGGATAGAAAATGTAGAAGAAATATTTCAGCTTCAGCCCTCGCTTGCCATTATAAAGATTGATAAGCAACAACGAAATTATCGCGGCAGCAACATCAGGATTAAAAATATTAGCTGTAGTGAACTCAAATCCGCCGCCAATTATATGGCATGACGAAAGGAGCACTGCACATACCGCAGCAAAGAACATCTTAGCTTTGCTGTCGTGGAATAAATAGAATGCAGCCACAAGCAGAATGCCATACGCACCGCCATCCAGCTTAGTGTATTCAGCTGCCAGTGCCGTCAAAACAATCAGAGCAATTTCTGCAATGTGCCTCTTCCATTTTGAAAGACTTTGAATCTTTTCCAGAATAATCAAAAAGACCAAGGAAAGCAGGAGCTCATACATAACATTCTGTTGCCGAAGGTCAAATAGCTGCCCGGTTTGAACGAAATCGTATATGGGCTCCGCAATGATTGCGAAGACAAGCATATTTCGCAGGTACTTCTTTATGTCATGAGTATGCAAAAATCCCTCAACTATCAAAAAGCAAAATAAGGGAAATGCAATTCTGCCAAGAACATGAAGCACATCCGAAGCCTCGCTTAGAATCGCCCACTGTTCGTCTGATATCTGATTGTACGATGCGTGAGTCATGATTCCATTGGTCAGGACGATTCTGCTTACATGATCGAGAACCATCGAGATGGCCGCTATTATCTTTAATGTGCTGCCGCTAATTCCGTATCTATCTGTTTTCATTTCTTTTTCCTTTCTTTGGGTGGGCCGTCAGGGGTTCAGCCTGCTTCGCAGGCGGCCGCTGCGGCGCTTTCGCGCCTTGCGCGCTGCGCTGGCAAACGCTCGCGCGTTTACTCAGCTCCGCGCCCCCCCGACGGGTTCGAACCCATGAAAGGGCGACAAAAAAGACGGCCAACCGAAGTTGACCGTCTCAACAATCTTTGGGTGGGCCGTCAGGGGTTCGAACCCTGGACCTTGGGATTAAAAGTCCCCTGCTCTGCCAGCTGAGCTAACGGCCCGCGGGTGGCATTGTACCACGGTCTGGGACTATTCCCAACTCCATTGGCCGTTCTGGAAAATCACAACTTCACGTCCATCAGGCGTAATGCCCGTAATATCGATATCGTCCGTGCCAATCATAAAGTCGACATGCGTGCTCGAGACGTTAACGCCATGCTCCAGGAGCTCCTCTTTGGACATATCATATCCACCCTCGATGCATTCGGGGAAGCCGACTCCCAGCGCAAGATGACAGCTGGCGTTCTCGTCATAGAGCGTATCATAGAACAGAACGCCACTTTCGCGGATCGGCGTGTTCTTGGAAATGAGCGCGACCTCTCCCAGGTGAGCAGCGCCCTCGTCAGTATCGATGATACTTGCGAGCGTTGCCTTGCCCACGCGGGCGTCGTAGTCCACCACGCGGCCGCCCTCGAACTTAATCCAAAAATCGTCAACCTTGTTACCGTGGTGGATGAGCGGCATGGCCGAGTACACGATACCGTCGGCGCGCATGCGATCGGGCGAGGTGAAAACCTCCTCGGTGGGGATGTTGGGGAAGAAGGGGTGTCCATCGGGCGTCTTGCCCTTGCCACCGGCCCACTCGTGACCCTTCGTCATGCCAATCGTCAGATCGGTTCCATTTGCCGAGGTGTAATGCAGCCGGTCAAAACGATTGTCGTTCAGGAAGCGCAAGTTCTTTTCGAACGCTGCGTCATGAAGCTCCCAGTCGCTCTCCGGGTCCTGGCCATCGGCGCGAGCGGTGTGCAGAATCGCATTCCACAGCTTATAGATTGCAACCTCATCGGCGTCTCCCGGGAACACCTCGCGCGCCCAAGCCACGACCGGAGCGCCGGCGATGCACCACGGGTTGATGTTGTAGTCCAGTCCACGGCGGAAGACCTTGCACTGCGTGTTCCTTGCCTTAGAAGCTGCAGCGGGCTTGGCGGGATCGATACCCTTGAGAGCCGCAGGATCCGCACCCTCGATAAAAATAAAGCAGGCACCGTCCTGGGCCAGGGAATCCAGCTGCAGGCGCTTCCACTCGGGCGTCTGCTCAAAATAGCTTTTCTCGACATGCTCGTACGTGAGCCTCGTCACGGCATCATCGGCCCAAATGACCGTCACGTGGCCAGCGCCGGCGGCATAAGCCTCCGCAACCACCACGCGGGCAAAGGGCGCGCACTCGACCGGAGACTGAACGACAACCTCCTGGCCGGGCTTAACGTTTACGCCCTTGCGGACAACCAGGCGCGCATAGTTTTTAATCTTGGGCTCCAGGGACTTCATACCCTCCAGGGCCTCTTCGACCGTCAGGGCAGCTCGAATCATGTGCCACTCCATCTATCTATAGAACAGTAAAAAGGCGCGCCGCAAAAACGACGCGCCTTATATCTTAGCGATAAGTATGTATGCAAACGCTACTTCTTCTTGGAGTCCTTCTTGTCCTCCTCGGCAGCTGCGCGCTCGATAAGAGCGTTGAGCTTGTTCTCGGACATGCCCTCGGCCTGCGCGCGGTACATGTTGCGCAAGGGACGAATACGAGCGAAGTCGTAGATAAAGTCACCTAGGATGATGACATAGGACAAAACGATGCCGACCATCTGGACAGGGCTGGACACCATGCCAGCGGGAGCGAAGTACAGCGAGGCCCAAATTGCCACGACGAGCACCATGCCAATGGCGAGCACAATCCACCAGATGCGACGGCGCTTGGTGTAGTCCTCGTCCTGCTTGAGGAGGATATTCGACACCGTATAGATGCGGTCCTCCTTGGCGCGCTGCTTAGCCTTGCGGGCGCGCTTCTCCTCTTTAGAGAGGCCCTCGAGGTTCTCGCCCTTCTCGAGCTCTTTGCGGCGTGCCTTAGACGAAGCCGGCACGACGCGAACGGAGCTCGCTGCTTGGCGGGCGGGCTTAGCAGATGCGGCAGACTTGCGCGCAACCCCGGTAACTTCGTGGGATTGCGTGCGCTTGTTCGTGGCGCTACGGGTACTCACTTATGCGTTCTCCTTCATGCTTGTGAACTGGGAGCCCGTGATGATCTGGAAGGCCTCGCGATAGCGCTCGGACGTGCCATCGATGACCTCGGCGGGCAGGTGCGGGGTCTCCCCCGTCATATCCCAGTTGGCCTTGAGCCAATTGCGGACGAATTGCTTGTCGTAGCTAGGCTGGATCTTGCCCTCCTCGTAGCTGGCAGCAGGCCAGAAACGGCTGGAGTCGGGCGTGAGGCACTCGTCGATCAGCGTGACCTTGCCATCGATGACACCAAACTCGAACTTGGTGTCGGCAATGATGATGCCACGGGTCGCGGCGTACTCGGCAGCGGCCTTGTAGATCTTGAGGGAAAGGTCACGAATCTGCGTGGCGATGTCCTCGCCCACGATCTCGCAGCAACGCTCGAACGAGATGTTCTCGTCGTGGTCACCGATCTCGGCCTTCGTGGACGGCGTGAACAACGGCTCGGGAAGCTTGGAAGCCTCGATCAGGCCCTCAGGCAGCTGGATGCCGCAGACGGTGCCGTTCTCGTCGTAGGTCTTCTTGCCCGAACCGGTCAGATAGCCGCGGACGATGCACTCGATAGGAATCGTCTGGGCCTTCTTAACCAGCATGGCGCGGCCAGCGAGGTAGTCACGATACTCAGCAAACTCCTCGGGGAAATCCGCCGGGTCGATGGAAACGAGATGGTTGGGAACGATGTCGGCAAACTTATCGAACCAGAATGCCGAGATGCGATTGAGCACCTCTCCCTTAAACGGAATCTCGTCGGGAAGAATGAAGTCGAACGCAGAAATGCGGTCGGTGGCGACCATCAGCAGGTTTTCACCGGCATCGTAAATATCACGAACCTTGCCACGGGAATCCGGACGACGCTCCATCGTTGTCACGTGAGTCACTCCTTACCTAAATACGACAGAAATGCGGGTTCTTTCCCGCATGTTTTCGCAAACTCGGAGCGGCAGGGACGCGGCCCCTCCTTCACCGAATAGCGAAAAGCTAGTGCTCCATTGTAGTAGATGCCGCGTCCGCCGTGTGCTCGCGGGGCAGATGAATTGTAAAAGTCGTACCCTTTCCAAGCTCCGACTCCACGGATATGTAGCCATGGTGACGCTCGACGATCTGCTTGGTCACGGCGAGGCCGACGCCCAGGCCGCCAGCTTCGCGGGCGCGGCTGGCATCGGCGCGCCAAAACCGCCCGAAAATGCGCGACAGATCGTCCTTGGCAATACCGATGCCGGTATCAGAAACGGCAATGCTGACGTGCCTGCGGTCACTGAGCACCGACACCACGACCCAACCGCCCTCGGGGGTGTAGCGCATGGCGTTGCTCATGAGGTTGATAACACATTGCGTGATCATGTCGGGATCGGCCTCGACGACATCGTCGTGCCCTTGGGTTTCATCTGCAAAGCGAAGACGAAGGTCACGGTCGGCAAACAGACGCTCCTGGCCGTTCACAATCGATCGCACGAACGGAACCATGTCCACCGGTTCTAGATTGAGCGGAGCCGTGCTGTTTTCCATACGCGATAGGTCGAGCATCTGCTGCACCAGACGAGCCAGGCGACGCGTCTCGGAAGCAACGGTCTCCAAATGCTCATCGTCGGTGGGATACACGCCATCCTGCATGGCCTCGACCGTTGCGAGCATGGCCATAAGCGGCGTGCGAAGCTCGTGTGCAACGTCTGAGGTCAGGCGCTTCTCGTGTTTCATATCCTTCTCGAGCGAGGTGGCCATCTCATCGAAGGTCTCACCCAGCTGATCGATCTCGTCATCACCGCGCAGCCCCGTGCGAGCCGACAGGTCGCCGTCACGGATTTGCTTTGCGGTACTGGTGATGCGATGAATCGGTTTGGTGAGCATGCGCGACACGAGCGATCCGATAACGACCGAAATGCAGATTGCAACAACCGCGGCGAGGGCCATGGCGTTAAAGGTCTTCTCCCTAAACGCAGAGTCCGCCTTGGTGAGCAGAGCGTCGGAGCCGATGGCCCACAGCTTTACCTGTCCGACATGCTCGCCGGAAGACGTTACAATCTCGACGTTAGCAACGCTATCGGAGTCGGTTGGAGCAGACGAGACCGGGCTATGCGATGCCCTCTTGCCGCTCGTGTCGTCGGTCGTAGCCTGGTTTTCGCGTACATCGGCGGTGGCGCTTGCCGAGGGCCAGGAATCGTCATAAACGATCACACCCTTTTTATTGACGACCTGCATGCCCAGATCGTCGGAAACCAAACTCGACGTTGCGACCGTGCGCAGTTCTCCCGCGGTCCAAGAGCCATTTTCCTCATATGAGGTCGCCAACTTCTCGGCAGCGGAATTTGCGATTTCGACGATATTGGAGCGTGTGTAATCCGAAAAGACCGTGCCCCACACAACAGAGACAACGCCCACCAGCACCAATACCGTCATGAGCGATGTCAGAGCAAAAGCAAGTGCCATGCGCGAGGGATAGCTCATCGTTGGCCGTGAATCGGAACGAGGCGTGTTCCAACTAGCCTTGGAACCCGCCTCGCTCTCCTGCTTGTGCTTTTGTCCGATTTCAAAGCGCGCAGGTGTCATATGTGATTTCCCTATTTCTCGTCCGACTTATCGGTCTTGGCCGGAGCCTCGAAGCGATAGCCGACACCATGGACGGTGTAGAGCCACTTGGGCTTCTTGGGATCATCGCCCAGCTTGGCGCGAAGATTCTTCACGTGGCTATCGATGGTGCGCTCATAGCCCTCAAAGTCATACCCGAGCACTTTCTCGACCAGCTCCATGCGGTTATACACACGGCCGGGATGGCGGGCAAGCGTGGTGAGCAGCTTGAACTCGGAAGCCGTCAGATCGACTTCCTTGCCCTCGACCAAGATCTTGTGGCCCGAGATATCGATGACCAGATCGCCGAAGTCGAGTACCTCGACGGCGGGCTCGTCGGCCTGATGGGCACGGCGGAACAGAGCGCGAACGCGGGCGACGAGCTCGCGCGGCGAGAACGGCTTAATCAGATAGTCGTCGGCGCCGAGCTCAAGACCGATAATACGGTCCTCGATCTCGCCCTTAGCCGTCAGCATGATGATGGGGACATCCGAGGTATCGCGAATGGTGCGGCAAACGCGCTCGCCGGGGATCTTGGGGAGCATAAGGTCGAGCACGACCAGGTCGAACTGATGCTTCTCGAACTCCTCGATCGCGGACTGGCCATCGCCGACGCCCACAACCCAGTAGCCTTCGCGCTCGAGATAGGCAGCGACGGCGTCACGGATTGCCTTCTCATCCTCGACCAGCAGAATCTTTTTTGCATCTGAAGCCATAACACGGCCCCCCTGTCTCAATTAGCTAAGAACAAGCCCATTTTAACGCACCTGAACCCGCCAGATGCCGCTATGACGCGGCAGCTCGGCGGGCGGTACTCACAATTACAACGCGTTTATTCCCCTGTTGGCGCCTTTTTAACCCCTCTAAGCTTAAAGAGAGAATAGGCGTGCAGTGACCGTCTCTGGTATACCCTGGCTGTTGCGCACCGTGGCGTACGTAAGGAATGAGTCCGATTTTCCCGCCGTAGCTGGATAATCGCCATACTCCAAAGCGCGGTCGGGCGACAGCAGCGAGCCATAGGTCTTGGCAGAGGTGTCGATCAGGAAATGCGACGCCTGTACCTTAACAAGGTATTTATTCTTCTTGCCAGCCGCACATGCGAGCGGCTCGCGTGACAGGAAGAGGTACGGCCCTCCCTCATTACCGATATACGTGCCCATATTGCCCAGGCTGCCCACGCCACTATAGGCCGCCTCGATAGAAAACACGAAGGTATCGCCCATATATACGGCCTCGAAAGGCGAAACTGACGAAGGAAGGACCAACTGGGCACGCTTGGTGTTGTTGCCGTCGGTCAGATCGATTGCCGTTATGCCGTAGTAGACGCCCTCGTCGTTGCGGACACGCGGCGAGATGGTCAAAATGCCGTCGCTCGCGCGCGGGGCCGATGCAAAGCGGCCCGTCGATTTCCAAATTGTCTCGGCCTTGGATTCATCAAGCGAGCGACGATAGCAAAACGAATCGCTACTCGTTTTATTGCCACCTGCCGAGGGCATTTTATACCAGATGACTGATGACCCGAACGCCGTAAACAGGGGCGGATCATAGTCCTTGCCACCTCGATCGAGCTCAACCACGTCGCCAGAGAGCGAAGCGCCCGACAGATTTTGACCGTAGAGCTTCCACGATGAATTGGCAAAGTTCATCTCAACCCACGCGAATACGCTGTCGCCGGCACGGACATCGTAGAATGCATATCCCGTGCCCTCGATAGGATCCTCGATTAATGTGGTAAGCGAGCCATCGCCCAGGTTGAGCACACCGAGTGTGTTGGCGTGCAGTGCCGATGCGGGCGCCATCATCGCCGCGGCGTAATCGCCGTCGCAGTAGTACAGCAGCGTACCCAGAGGCAGCGTCCATGACGCCGCCGGCTCAAGATCGATGTCGACTGCCTCGTACTCATCCGTAATCGAGATGATTTTGGAATCATCCTTGATAACCTGCGGCTCGCCGGCGGCATCATCGCTGGTGCCCGTTTTTTTCGAGCATCCGGCAAGCACCGTGGCAGCGCCCGCGGCAGCCCCACCGAGTACAAAGCCGCGACGCGATATTCCGTTCTTGATGTGATCGGCGATACCCATTAGGCGATCTCGGTGCGAGCGGCCTCGATAGCGCGTGTAAGCTGGTCGGCGCAGGAGGTCTTTTTCATACCGCAGGTATTACCGGCGAGAACCTCGATTACGCGATCGGCAGGAGCGCCCTCGACCAGCTTGGAGATAGCCTTGAGATTGCCGTCGCAGCCGCCGGTAAACTCAACGCCCATCACCTTGTTGCCGTCATCGGAAAGATCAAGGTGAATATTGCGAGCACACACGCCCTGAGGCTTGTAATCAAACGAAATCATGCGATCCCCTCTCAGAATGTTATTCGAGACGACTATTATCCCCGTCTTTCCCTAAATGCAACGAGGCGCTTTGCCGGCAACACACATTACCAGCAAAGCGCCCTAAAAAGCTAACGTTATGCCCGAACCTACTCGAAGCTCAGCTGCTCCAGACGATCAAAGACCGTGTCGATACGGGTGAGGAAGTCCCACGGATCAAAGATCTCGTCGAGCTTCTCCTGGCTGACGGTGCAGCGCGGGTCGGCCTCGAGACGCTCCTTAAAGGTGGGGCCGGAGACACAATCCTGTACCTCGTGCCAGGTTGCCATGGCGTTCTCCTGCACAATGGCGTACGCGTCCTCGCGGGTGATGCCCGTGTCGACGAGGGCGAGCAGCACCTTGGAGGAGAAGATGAGGCCGCGGGTCTTATTGAGGTTGGCCATCATGCGGGCAGGGTACAGCTGCAGGCCGTCGATAACGCGGATGAGGCACTGGAACATGTGGTCGAGTGCGATGAAGCTATCGGCCTGGGCGACACGCTCGGCAGAGGAGTGCGAAATGTCACGCTCGTGCCACAGGGCGACGTTATCGAAGGCGACCTGGGCGTTGGACTTCACGACGCGCGACAGACCGCAGACCTTCTCCATGGTGATGGGATTGCGCTTGTGCGGCATGGCGGAGCTGCCCTTTTGGCCCTTACGGAACGGCTCCTCGGCCTCGAGCGTATCAGTCTTCTGCAGATTGCGGACCTCGGTCGCGATGCGCTCGCAGGTGGCTGCGGTGGTGGCGAGAACGCCGGCGAGATAGGCGTGATGGTCGCGGCTGATAACCTGCGTGGACAGCGGGTCGTGAACCAGGCCCAGGTGCTCGCAGACGTACTCCTCGACAAACGGCTCGATGGAGCTGTACGTGCCGACAGCGCCCGAGATGGCACCGAAGGCAACATTCTTGCGGGCGTCCTCAAGACGATCCAGATCGCGCTTGAGCTCCCAGGCCCAAGAGCCAAACTTCATGCCGAAGGTCATCGGCTCGGCGTGGATGCCATGAGTGCGGCCGGCACAGAGCGTGTTGCGCTCCTCAAAGGCGCGACGCTTGCAAATCTCGCCGAGCTTCTTGACGTCCTCGATGATCAGGTCGCAGGCCTGGGTGAGCTGGTAGCACAGGGCCGTGTCGCCCAGATCGGAGCTGGTCATGCCATAGTGAACCCAGCGGCTGGGCTTGGGGTCGCCCTCGGGAACATCGGCATCGATGTATTCCTTCATGTTGGTCAGGAAGGCAATGACGTCGTGGCGCGTGACTTCCTCGATCTCATCGACCTTCGCCTTCTCAAAGTTGGCATGGTCGCGGATCCACTGGGCCTCGTCTTTGGAAATACCGATCTTGCCGAGCTCCGCCTGGGCCTCGCAGGCCAGAACCTCGATTTCCTGCCAAATGGCGTACTTGTTCTCGAGGGAGAAGATGTGTCCCATCTCCGGGCGGGTATAGCGATCGATCATAGCGGCTCCTTTTTGGTTATTGGCACGTTGGTCGTAACCCAACCATTGTACCGTGCGCAGGTGCAAGTATGGGCAGTAGGCATTAACCTAACATTTTGGAATTGGAGCGACCATGAGGACGTCTGCGTATTTGCTTCGCAAATCCGCACCGGCTGCGGGCGGCAGACCCGGTCCGCGCACACGCACGGGCACAGCGGGTTGGACCCGACGTTCCCGAGGTCCCCCGTACTCGATGGAGCGGGCAACGGGACGTCCGCGCGCCCGCGTCGCGGACGCGCACCGGCTGCGGCGATCTCCTCGGATTCACGGAGACGATGGGGAAAACTTTGTTGAATTGGCCGTCCCGAGTTCTCCCGCGCTCGGTGGAGCGGGCAACGGGACGTCCGCGTATTTGCTTCGCAAATCCGCACCGGCTGCGGCCGCCTATCGGCGACCTTGCCTGCTCGCTATAAACGCTTCGCGTTTATTTAACGCTCGCACCCTGTCGGGTTCGAGTCCCGGCACTTTATTGAAAAAGGCACGGTAACGAAACGTTACCGTGCCTGAAATTCGAATGGAGCGGGCAACGGGACTCGAACCCGCGAGTGTCAGCTTGGGAAGCTGATGCCTTACCACTTGGCGATGCCCGCATATGTGGGGGATAGTATAACGCGGTTGTCTTGTTCGATACAAGGGTGGCGATGCTTGTTTTAGCTGTGGAGATTCGTTTGAAAATCGCGTCAATTGTGGAGATGAGGACCTTTGGCCTCCTGTTCTCCCTATCTTCTACCTGCACTTTTGCTTGATTGTTGTATTTGAGCTCAATTTGTCAGGAATTGGGCAAGCTTTTGGTCAGGCTCCGGTACTTACCCGCATGAACCTCGGGGGTAGCCTCATCCTACGCGTCGCAGCCTCCCCGTGCGACGCACGAGGGATAAGGAGCAGCCATGTCCAACGCACCCACGCACTCTGTCCACAGCGCAATCGCAACAGGTCCGCTGCTCCTGCTCCTCTTCCTGCTTTTCGGCTGCCTGGCACCGGGAGCCGCATTTGCCGTCGATGGCTACGACCAGCTCGGCTTCCGCACTATTAGCGATGATTGTGGGCCCTTCTTTATCGGCAAGTATGAAGCTCAAGACGCCTCGATTGCCTACTGCATGAACCAGGAGCGCCCCGGCCCCACCAAGCCGGGCGGCCCATGGCTCAACTTTGATCAAGGCTGGGTGTGGCTCGACGACGAGTTCGCGGCAATCGTTTGTCACGGATATCCTACCGCCACGTCGTTTGGCGGCTACCATCTTTCACCCGATCGCGCCCGCGCCGCAACCCAGCTTGCCGTATGGATGCTCAACGGCACTACCCATGTCGACGGCACCTACTCCTACACGACCGCTCAGGGCAAAACCAAGAGTGGGCACTTTACCGCCGACAATGAAGTCGTGGCGGCTGCGCGGTGGCTCCACGACAACGCAAAATCAGGAAGCATCAAAGCCGCTCCGCACCGCGCGCGGCGCTATCTAGGAGCCGTATCGGGCGGCAGCAAACGTCAAGACACGCTCTATGTACTGCCGGCGGTCTCTGTTTCCTTCAAAAAACAGTCTGCAAACGCCGCCATTACCAGCGGAAACAATACTTATCAGTTTGACGGGGCAGCATTCGATATTTTTGAGAGCGCCAGCGGCGCGCATGTCGGCACCATCCAGATGGACAGCAACGGTCGGGCGCAAGCAACACTTCTGCCCAACACGGCATACTACCTAGTTGAAACGAAGGCGCCGGCCGGCTATGTCCCCCGTCGTGATCGCATCGCCTTTACCACGGGGAATGACGGTGGACAGGTCGCCATTGATGAACAGCCCGGCACCATCAACCTGCGTATCGTAAAACTCGATGCCGCGACGAATGCCGGCCCCCAGGTGGGATCTTCACTCGCAGGAGCAGAGTTCACGTGTGTGTCACAATCAACCCCTGGATGGGCGCAAATCCTCACGACCGACGAAAGCGGTCGGGCCACCCTCGCCGATGTCCCCTTAGGAACCTTTACCATCTACGAATCAAAAGCCCCCGAGGGCTACCTGCCATCCAACGACAGCTGGACCTATACCGTTGGAGCCGACCAGCTCGGCGATTCAGGCGTGGTCGAGATCGAATCTCGCATTTCCGATATCCCCATTGCTTTTGACCTTGAGATTTCCAAATTCAAGGATTACGGCAATAGCGACCAATCCGGCCTGGAGCAGCCGGCGGGTGGTGTTGTCTTTGAGGTTGTCAGCAACAGCTCTCAGCAGGTTGTTGGCACACTGACCACAAACATCTATGGCTTTGCCTCCACCAAAGACCAGCCCGAAGCATGGTTCGGCACAGGTAAGCGACCCGCCGGTGTCCACGGAGCCGTCCCATACGACCGTGCCGGCTACACGGTTCGCGAGGTTCCGGAAACCGTCCCCGAGGGTTTTAAACGTGCAGGGGAATGGACCGTCGGGGCCAATCAGATTTCCAATGGCGCCGAGCTTCAATATATCGTGGACAACCACGCTCTGTCGACGCATCTCCAGATTGTAAAACGCGATGCCCAAACAGGCGCTTCTGTTCCCCTAGCCGGATTCACCTTCCAACTCCTCGACAGCAATCACGAACCTGTCTCACAAATTTGCTGGTATCCAGCACATAACGTAATGGACACCTTTACGACTGACGCGACCGGGACCGTCACACTGCCCGAATCGCTCGTGCCGGGCACCTATTATGTACGCGAAACCTCGGCCAAAGAGCCCTATCTTGTCGGCGAGGAGATCGAGGTAAACATACCCGCCGACATGAACCTAACGCCCGTTGCAATCGCCTCGTATTGTGACCACGCCGCGACCGGAAACATCAGGATCGTTAAAACCGATGCCGTAGACGGCAGCAGCCTCGCGGGCGCCGTCTTTGAGATCCGTGCCTCGGGTGATATCGTGCGCCCCGACGGTAGCATTGCCGCGCTCGACGGTGAGACTGTCGCTACCGTCACGACGGATGAAACTGGAGAAGCACGCGCGGACAACCTCCCGCTGGGGTCTGGCACCGCACGCTACGAGGTTGTCGAGACTCAAGCGCCGGCAGGCTTCTTGCTCGATCGGACAACCCATATTGTCGACCTTACTTATGCCGACCAGAAAACACCCGTTGTAGAAGCACGGCTTAACGTATCCGACGATTACACCAAGGTTGATATCTCCAAGGTCGATGCAAGCGGTGAGCAGGAAGTGGAAGGCGCACAGCTCACCTTATATGGTCCCGATAAAACCGAAATAGACTCCTGGACCTCATCCGACAAGCCGCACCGCGTCGAACATCTTGCACCTGGCACCTACTCGTTGCGCGAAATGATGTCTCCGCGGACCTATGACCTTGCCGAGGAGATAACGTTTGAAATAAAAGATACGGGAGAAGTCCAATCCGTCGCGATGAAGGATGCGCCCATCGAGATCAAGGGGCAGGTCGACAAGCGTCAGGAACTTGTCCAACCTATCGAAAAGGGCCTGTTGGCTAACGGCGATGGTAAAAACCGCGCCACGACGCAAACCAATAGTGATGGGCTTTTCTCCTATACCATCGATGCTCGAAACGATTCCGCTACTTGGGTTGATGAGTTTACGATTACCGATGATCTTGAGTGCGCCAAAGACGGCACGGCGAGATTCATCTCAATCGAAACCCCCGTCGCCATCGGCGACCTCAACGGTCTGTGCAACGTGTGGTATCGCACGACGCCGTTGGACTCGACAGACGCCGATGAGCCGGCAAACGCGACGCTTGACGATGGGCACGAAAATCCTTGGCTTGAGTCCGACGAAGTAAAAGAGAGCCTGGGTGAGGACTGTCGCCTCGTCGATTACGACGGTTGGCACCTCTGGAAGGCGGATATCTCGACCACGGAATCCACCACACTCGAGGCGGAAGAGCTCGACCTTGCATCCAATACCGTCGTGACGGGCATTCGCATTGAATACGGTGCAGTAGCCGCCGACTTTACGACTCGAAGCGATGCGGATTCTTGGACCCGTGATGATCTCAAAGATGAGCACGACGACCTTGACGATGCCAAAGCAATCCTTGGCACAGATGCTTGGGGTGCAGTCGTGCACATGCAGGCAACGTCGGCTTATACACCCCAAACTGCACTCACCAACAGCGCATGCGTCGATCTTTGCCGCAACGGCGGCGGCGATAAACTTGAGTCACATGACGAGGACCGTGTCATTCAACGCTGTGCCCTACCGCAGGACCTACCGGCAACAGGATCAGCTCCCATCGCCGCTTGCATCACCGCGCTCCTGACCTCGGGTGCCGCAGCCCTATGGTTCGCTCGCCTTAGGTCGATCCCAAAGAAGCGCTAGCGCGATGAAAAAGCGGGC
>URTZ01000036.1 GCA_900550825.1 uncultured Collinsella sp.
GCCCGCCTGCTCCACGCCGTGGCGAACCTTGACCAAGCGCGTAGGCACGGCGGGGCTGCTGGGGGCCTCCTGCAGCACGTAGCCGCGGTTGGTCGCCACGATATCGTGCCCATCGGCGCGCAGCAGGGCGATGTCCTGCACCACGATCTGGCGGCTCACACCCACCTCGCGGGCAAGCGCGCTGCCCGATACGGGCCCCTTGGCCCCCTCGAGCACGGCCATGATGGCACGGCGACGCTCGCGGGCGTTCATTATTTACCGTCCAGCAGACGCAGGTGCTTAAGCGAGAGGTCGAGAATCGGCGCAGAGTGCGTCAGGGCGCCCGAGCTAATAAAGTCAACGCCCAGGTCGGCAAGCGCGCGGATATTGCTGGCATCCACGTTGCCCGAACACTCGGTCTTGGCACGGCCGGCGATAAGTTCAATCGCGGCAGCCATATCGTCGTGGGTCATGTTGTCGAACATGATGATGTCGGCGCCGGCCTCCATGGCCTCGCGCACCATGTCCAGGTTCTCGCACTCGATCTCGACCGTCGTGGTAAACGATGCATGGGCGCGCGCCATCTCGATCGCACGCGTCACGCCACCGGCGGCATCGATGTGGTTGTCCTTGAGCATGACGGCCGTCGACAGGTTGTAGCGGTGGTTGCTGCCGCCGCCAATCTCAACCGCCGCCTTCTCAAACACGCGCATGCCCGGCGTGGTCTTGCGCGTGTCGACGAGCACGGTCTTGGTTCCCTCGAGCGCCGCGGCCATGCTGTGCGTATAGGTAGCGATGCCGCTCATGCGCTGCAGGTAGTTGAGCGCCACGCGCTCACCCGAAAGCAGCACGCGCGCATCGCCGCGCACCTGACCCACATGGTCGCCGGCGTGCACCTCGTCGCCATCGGCAACGTCGAGCAGAACCGAGCTCTGCGAATCCAGCAGCTCAAAGGTACGGGCAAACACATCCAAGCCGGCGATGATGCCATCGGCTTTGGCGATGAGCTCCACCGTGGCGGGACGCGCCGTGGGGCACACGCTCGCCGTGCTCACGTCCTCAAACGTAATGTCCTCGCGCAGAGCCTGCAGAATCAGATCATCGGCGACGAGCTTCATGGTAATGGGATTCATGGTCTACTCCTCCACGGCCTGCGTGCCGGCGGCACGGGCCAAATCATCGATTGCCAGGGTGTCGGCGCTCAGGGCGCGATGACGGCCATCGAGCGCGGGATCGCCCGCCTGCTCCACTGCGAGCGACTCGCCGGTGCGCATGTACCACGCGGCGCGACGACCCCAGACCAGCGCCTCGAGCAGGCTGTTTGATGCAAGGCGATTCTTGCCGTGCACGCCGTTGCAGGCCGTCTCACCGGCTGCGTAGAGCTCGGGCATCGAGGTGCGGCCGTCCTTGTCGACCCATACGCCGCCCATAAAGTAGTGCTGCGTGGGCGTAACGGGGATGGGCTCGTCCAAGATGTCGCGGCCGTCCTCCAGGCAGCGCGCGCGGATATTGGCAAAGTGCCCGGTCACCACATCGCGCTCGACGGGGGCAAAGCTCAGCCACTCGTGCTCGGTGCCGTCCTGCTTCATCTGCTCGCGAATAGCGGCGGCGACCACGTCGCGCGGCTGAAGCTCGTCGGTAAAGCGCTCACCGGCGGCGTTGAGCAAAATCGCGCCCTCGCCGCGGCAGCTCTCGCTGATCAGGAAGGTGCGGCCCGGCTGCGGCGAGAACAGTCCCGTGGGGTGAATCTGCACGTAGTCCAAATGCTCCATCTTAATGCCATGCTCCTGAGCGATGTAGCAGGCATCGCCCGTGAGCTGCGGGTAGTTGGTCGAATGGTCGTATACGCCGCCGATACCGCCCGTCGCCCACAGCGTGTGGCGGGCATGGATCTTAAACGGCTCGCCGGCATGCACGCCCTCGGCGGCATTTACCAGCTCGTCGGCGGGGCGAACCGAGTTGCCCTCGTCCACGGGAACGGCGACGACGCCGGTACACACCGTGGCGTCATCACGCTCGCCCGTTAGGATGTCGGTCATGGCCACGTGCTCCAAAATCTGCACGTTGTCCAGCTTGCGGACGGCCTGGAGCAGCTTAGTCGTGATCTCCTTGCCGGTGATGTCGGCATGGAAGGCGATGCGCGGACGGCTATGCGCGCCCTCGCGGGTAAAGTCGAGGCTGCCGTCAGCCCTGCGCTCAAAATCCACGCCCATGGCCAGGAGGTCGTTGATGACCGAGCGGCTCGAGCGAATCATGATGTCGACGCTCTCGCGGCGGTTCTCATAGTGGCCGGCGTGCATGGTGTCCTCAAAGAAGGCATCGTAGTCCGAGCCTTCGGGCAGCACGCAGATGCCGCCCTGCGCGAGCATCGAATCGCACTCGTCGACAGCGCCCTTGGAGAGCATGATCACGCGCGTGCTCGTCGGCAGGTTGAGAGCCGCGTACAAGCCCGCTACGCCGCAGCCGGCAATAACGACGTCGCACTCCATGTCGGGGTATTGTTTGGTTTCCACAGGAATCCTCTCCCTTGTAATGTGGCATAAGGGATGGTCCCTCATGTCACATCTGGCTTAGCGTGCTGCGTACTCGAGCATACGGTCGAGCGTAAGTTTGGCCTGGTCGGCAGCCTCGTCCGACACGCCGATCTGCACCTCGCCCTCGCCCGTCTCCAGGCAGCGCACGAGCTTTTCGAGCGTAATGAGGTCCATGTTGACGCAGGTGGGCTGCACCGCGGGGAAGTAGAACTTCTTGCCGGTGCCCTGGCAGCGGCGCTCGAGCTCGTAGAGCACGCCGCGGACCGTCACGATGATGAACTCGCTCGCGTCGGACTCCTCGGCATACTTGATGATGCCGGCGGTGGAGCCGATGTAGTCGGCCTCGGCAAGGACGTCGGCCTTGCACTCAGGATGCGCCAGCACGAGCGCGTCGGGGTGGGCCTCCGTCGCGTCGACGATCTGCTCGACGGTAATGATGTGATGGCGCGGGCAGTAGCCGTTGTTGAGGGTGACGTGCTTTTGCGGCACCTGCTCGGCTACGAAGCGTCCCAGGTTTTGATCGGGAATGAACAGGACATGCTGCTGCGGCAGCTCGGACACGATCTTAACGGCGTTGGAGCTGGTGACGCACACGTCGCTCCAGCTCTTGATCTCGACCGTGGAGTTGACGTAGCAGACGACAGCCAGGTCGTCGCCGTACTCGGCGCGCGCCGCGTCGACCGTCTCGTGCTTGACCATGTGCGCCATGGGACAGTCCGCGCCCGGCTCGGGCAGCAGCACGGTCTTGGTGGGGTTGAGCAGCTTGGCGCTCTCGCCCATAAACTCCACGCCGCACAACACGATGGTCTGCTGCGGCAGGCTCTTGGCGAGCTTGGCCAGGTAGAAGCTGTCGCCGACGTAATCAGCCACGGCCTGCACCTCGGGCGCCACGTAATAGTGCGCCAGGATCACCGCGTCACGTTGGGTTTTTAGTTGCTGAATGGCCTCGACGAGCTCTGCGGGCACCAGTGCCGCACGCTCCGTTGCCGTCGTTGCCGATGCCAGGCCGGCCGCGATATCGCGTGCAAGCTCCGACGCATCCATGTTCGCGCTCTGTGCCATCAAGGCCCCTCTCTTTTGGCGAATCTTGGGGCTTTAGTATGACACCTAGGTTTACAGCTGACAAGACAGCTGTAAACCTAGGTGTAAAGTTGAAATAAAGATTCAATCGTGTGGCAGGTCCATATTCGAACTGGCAAGCTGAGGATAGCTGAGCTCTCGATGGCGCAGGAGGCATCTTTCGCCACCGCAATACCGCTTGGCGCGAGTTGCACGCCGTGGGGCGCAAACGGTCCGCACCCCCACAAGCGGTCCGCACCCAATGTGGCAAAATCGAACTACTAAGGGGGCTTAGAATGCTCAAGATTATTGCCTGCGACGATGATGTCGCTTTTCTAGATAGACTGCACCGGATGATCGACCGTTGGTCGACCGAGACGGGCACGACGGTCGATGTTGCGCTCGTCACGCGCGGCGAGGACCTGCTGGCCCGCCATGCCGCATCGCGCGCCGACATCATTCTGCTCGACATGATCATGCCGCTCGTCAACGGCATGGACACCGCACGCGAACTGCGCCAGGCCGACACCGCCGTGCGCCTGGTGTTCCTCACCTCGTCGCCCGAGTTCGCGCTGGAATCCTACGAGGTCCGCGCCTTCGACTATCTGCTCAAGCCCGTGACTTACGAACGCCTGGCGCAGTTACTCGACGAGCTTTCGAGCATGCGCCCGGCGGCAACCGACGAGCTCGTGATCAAAACTTCCTTTGGCTACCACGCCCTGCGCCTGTCCGACATCGAATATGCCGAGGCGCGCAACAAGCACGTGGTCTTCCACCTGCGCGACGGACGCGATATCGAGGCACTCGAGCCGTTCCGCAGCATCGAGGACCGACTGGCCCAAAACGCGACCTTCTTTAAGTGCCACCGCAGCTACCAGGTCAATCTGCGCAACATCGACCACTTTAACCGCACGGAAATCGTCATGCGCTCGGGCGCGTGCATACCGCTCGCGCGCAGCTGCAAGCAAGGATTCCAAGACGCCTACTTTGCGGTGCGGTTCGAGGGCGGGAGACGCTGATGCTTTCCTCGGCAGAACTGGTACTTTGGGCAATCCACCATGCGACGACGTTGCTCTTTGGCGTCTTTGCCTCGGCGGCGCTGTGCGGTGTCGAGATCAACCGGCGTCATGCGCTTGAGCTGCTGGGGGTCGGCGTCGTGACCGGTGCCGCCTTCTCGATCGCCAATGCCGTCGGCGGCGAGCTTTTCGCCCGCCAGGTATATCCGCTCGTCGTGCATCTGCCGCTCGTCATCTATTTGTGCGCGCGCTACCGCCTGAGCCCGCTGCTTGCCGTGCTCGGCATTACGAGTGCCTATCTGAGCTGCCAGTTCAGCAATTGGATGGGCATCGCCGCATTTGCCGCAACCGATTCTCAGATCGCGTACTATCTGGCGCGCATCGCGACCACACTCGCCGTCTTTGCCGTCCTGTTGCATTGGGCCGGCGACATCGGTCCGCGCTTGGCGATTAAAAGCACCACCGAGCTGGGCATCCTTTTAATCCTGCCGCTCGTCTATTACGTCTTTGACTATGCCACCAACGTCTACACCACGCTGTTCCACTCGGGCTCGGTGGTGACGGTTGAGTTTTTGTCATTTGCGCTCTGTGCCTTCTATCTTATGTTTCTTGCCGTTTACCTGCGCGAATACGAAGAAAAGGAAACCGCCGAGCGAGAGCGCTGGATGCTCGAGACGCGCGACAACTCCGCCATCAAAGAGCTCGAGGCCTGGCGCCAATCTGGACGCGAGCTGTCGATCCTTCGCCACGACATGCGGCACTTTTTGCGCGGTCTGGCCATTCTTGTTGAGGAAGGGCACATCGACGAGGCGCTCGATCGCATCGATGAGCTCTGCGAGGCCAACGACCGCACCGCCGTGCGCCGTTACTGCGCCAACGAGACCGTCAACATCGTGCTTTCGTCATTTAGTTCGGATATCAACAAGCACGGCATCACCGCCGACCTGCGTGCCGCCGTGCCCGAAACCGTTCACGTGGGCGATGCCGACCTGTTCAGTGTGCTTTCGAACGCCCTGGAAAACGCCATCATCGCTGCAAGCGCCGCCCCCGAAGGCAAACGCTTTGTCGACCTTGACCTGCGGCTTGAGGACGGCCAGCTGCTGCTTTTGGTTTCCAACACGTTTGGACGCGCGCCGCGCATGGTCGACGGCATGCCCGTGACCCAACACGCCGGCCACGGTTTTGGCACCAAGAGCATTAAGCTTGCCGTGGAGCGCATGAGCGGCAACTGCCAGTTCCGCATTAACGGCGACCGATTTGAGCTGCGCGCTGTGATGTAGGGGCGCGACACTGGACTCGTGGCGCGACTCAACCGCCCGGGTCGCCTTGCCGGCGCAAGCCCGCTACAGCGGCGCGGCCGCCGGGGTCAGCTGCTTAATGTAGGCCCACATGCGCTGCTTGGCGGCCTTGTCGGTGAGCGCCGCCTCAAAACCGTCGAGCGCCAGCACTCGGCGCCCTTGCACATGGGCGACCAGACCGGGCTTGAGCATGGCGGTGTCAAAGTCCTCGATCGCCACGAGCATATCGGCATAGGTCTCGCGCATCATGTCTGCCGCACTGTTGTCCAGCAGCAGCACCGCCTCGGGATCCAGCGCCTCGAGCGCCTCGCGGAACAGCTCGCACGGCAGGGCGTGGCCCACCGCCACCGTTCCGTCACCCGCGCCGGCGACGCTTGCCAGCACGCAAAAATCCTCGGGCGCATAGCCGATGGCCCCGAGCGCCTTACGCAGCGCCGCGCCATCCGCGCCCGCGGCAAGCTCGCCGCCCGAGCGCTCGGCTTCATCCAAATCGCCTTTTACCAGCACAATTGGCGAGCACGCGTTGCCTGCGATGCGCACGCCACGACCCGCAAGCGATGCGAGCTCCTGCTCGGCCGCCTGAGCGATGGCTTCTTTTTTCTGGCTTTGTGACATAGGTATGCGCTCTCCAATCGTTTGCGTGGGCACCATTATATAAAAGAGCCGCCCGCGAGTGGTTGCTTTGCGGGCCGCTGGGTATAAGCACGGTCGTACTGAGTTTTACGCGGTCGAGCCGCGTCGCATTATGGAGGTCACCATGGCTGACATTAAGCAGATTACCCCCGAGAACTTCGACGCCACCGTCAACGGCAGCCTTCCCGTGCTGGTTGATTTTTGGGCTCCCTGGTGCGGCCCCTGCCGTTCGCTGTCGCCCATCGTTGACGAGGTGGCCGACGAGCTGGCAGGCAGGCTTGCCGTCGCCAAGTGCAACGTCGACGATAACCAGGACTTGGCCATGAAGTATGGCGTCATGAGCATTCCCACACTCATCGTCTTTAAGGGCGGCCAGGAAGTCGACCGCTCGGTAGGCGCACTGCCCAAGGCAAGGCTTCAGGCATTGCTGGAGAAGCATTTGTAATACGCTGGTTACATTACGCTGCGCAGCTGCCGTCCATGAGCGGATTTAGACCGCTCGCCGGAGTGCTCGGCACACCCCATCCCACCACGGATAGTATGGAAGACACAAACAGCCCCCAGTGAACGGGTGCGGGTCAGATAGACTCGCACCCGTTTTCTATGCGATGGTGCGCGATGGTGTGCGTAGTAGAATCTGAACCATTGGATTACCCCATACATAAGGATAAGGAGATTCCCATGCATGACGTCGGAATGAACATGAGCCAGCTTGCCATGAGCGTCAAGCAGGTCGACGACACGATCGAGCTCGCCCACGAGTGGAGCCATCAGCTGCTTCATGCGACCGAGAACTTTGACATGGAGCGCATTGGCGCCAAGCTCGAGGCTGCCATGGCCGCGCTGCACGAGGCGCACGATGCGCTTGAGGGCTACGAGGAGGCCATCGAGGCCGACCACAACTCCGTCGGCTCTGTGAAGCTGGTGTAACGTGGCCGAGCACGAGCACGCGCACGATATCGGTGCAAACGACGATGCGAGCTGTCGCTGCAGCGGCCCCAGCTCCGAGCTGGTGCGCTTTTCGGTCACCGCGCCCGATGATCTGCTGCGCCGTTTTGACGAGCAGATCGCGCGCCGCGGCGATGTGGCAAACCGCTCCGAGGCCGTACGCGACCTGATTCGCGCCTCGATCGCCAAGGAACAGATGCGCACGCCCGACGAGCAGGTTATCGGGTCGCTCACCATGATCTACGATCACCACACCGGCGACCTGACACGCCGCCTGGACGAGGTGCAGCACGACTACACCGACGAGATCGTGTCGACCATGCATGTGCACCTGGACCATCACAACTGCCTGGAGATCTTGGCACTTAAGGGCCGTGGCGAGCGTGTCTACGAGCTGGCCGACCGCCTGCTGGGTCTGCGCGGCGTTAAGCACGGCGAGCTCACGTGTGCCGCCACCGGACAAAGCCTAGGACTGTAGCGGGATTTCCCGCAGCGCACCTGCCAAAAAGGGACAGGTTTGTTTTGGCAGGTTTAGATGTTTTACCTACCAAAATAAACCTGTCCCTTTTTGGTCGGTTTTGATGAGGGAGAGCCGCATGCGGCATGTGCATATTCATGTGACGGGCATTGTGCAGGGCGTTGGCATGCGGCCGTTTGTGTATCGCGAGGCCATGGCGCATGGCATCTGCGGCTGGGTGCTCAACGCAGGCGACGGCGTGCATGTCGAGGCGCATGCCTCGGGTGCGGCCGTCGACGGCTTTGTCGCCGCGCTGTCGGAGCACGCACCCGCGGCTGCCCGCGTGGAGCGCGTCGACGTTGCGGATTTGGAGCCCGGCACTTGGGATGCTGCCAATGAACAGGGCTTTCGCATTGTGGCGTCACAGGACCAGACTGCGCATACGACGCTCGTCTCGCCCGATATCGCCACCTGCGATGACTGTCTGCGCGAGCTGTTCGACCCCGACGACCGGCGTTTCCACTATCCCTTTATTAACTGCACCAACTGCGGGCCGCGCTTTACCATCATCCGGTCGCTGCCCTACGACCGGGCGGCCACCTCGATGAATCGCTTCCCCATGTGCCCTGCCTGCGCGGCGGAGTATGCCGACCCGCTCGACCGACGCTTTCACGCACAACCCGACGCCTGCTTTGACTGCGGGCCGCACATTACATGGCGCGAGGCGGGTGTAGACAAAGACGACGCCCCCTCTGGCGCCCCGGCGCCGGCCGTCGGTGCCACGCGCGAGGCCAGCGACGCCATCATCGAGCGCTGTGTTAAGCTGCTGGCTTGCGGTGATGTTGTCGCCATCAAGGGCCTGGGCGGATTCCACCTGGCGTGCGACGCCAGCAACGAGCAGGCGGTGGCCAAGCTGCGCTGTCGCAAGCGCCGCAGCAACAAACCGCTTGCCGTCATGGTACACGACCTTACCGATGCCGAGCGCCTGTGCCGGATCGATGATACCGAGCGCGACCTGCTTACCGGCAGTGTCCGCCCCATCGTGTTGCTGCGCCGCCGCGTTGTTGCAATCGACAGCGAATGCTGCGCCCCCGGCGCACCCGACCTCGCTCCATCCGTCGCGCACGATCTGCCCGAGCTCGGTGTTATGCTTCCCTACACGCCGCTTCAGCACCTGCTGCTTGCTGCCGCCGCGTCGCACGGCCTGCACGCGCTGGTTATGACCAGCGGAAACTTGAGCGAAGAGCCCATCGAGACCGATGACGATCTTGCCTGGGAGCATCTCGTTGCCGCCGGCATCGCCGACGCGCTGCTCGGCAATGACCGCGCGATCCTCTCGCGCTACGACGACTCCGTGGTACGTGTGGTCGACGGCACCGTTATGCCGGTTCGCCGCGCTCGTGGCTATGCGCCGCAGCCATTGCCGCTGCCGGCGATTGACGGCAGCGCGCCCTGCCTGCTGGCATGCGGCCCACAGCAAAAGGCCACGATTGCACTCACGCGCGAGGCCGACAACGGCAGCGCGGCCTGCTTTGTATCGCAGCATATTGGCGACGTCGAAAACGGCGCGACCTTCGATGCCTGGAACGCCGTGCGCGCACGCTTTGAATCTCTTTTTGACCTGAAGCCTGTCGCGCTCGCCTGCGACCTACATCCCAGCTACCTGTCAAGTCAGTGGGCGCGCATGCAGGCGCGCGAGCGAAATGTGCCGATTGTCGAGGTTCAGCACCATCACGCGCACATCGCGAGCGTCATGGCCGAGGCCATTGCCGCCGGCAAGCTTGCACTCGATACCCGCGTCCTCGGCATTGCCTTTGACGGCACTGGCGCCGGCACCGATGGCACCATATGGGGCGGCGAGTTTCTCGTCGCCGGCCTCGCCGATTTTGAGCGAGCCGCGCATCTGCGCACTTGGATGCTCCCCGGCGGCGTTGCCTCCATTCGCGATGTTCGTCGCAACGCCTTTGCCTTGTTGAGTGAGCTCGGACTGCTTGAGCACCCGGGCGCCGCACGGCTCTTGAGCGGCCTCGACGCGCAAACGCGCAGCGTCACCGCCACGATGATCGAGCGTGACATCAACAGCCCGCGCACCAGCAGCATGGGTCGCTTGTTCGATGCCGCCGCCGCTATCTTAGGCATCTGCGGCCAAGCGACCTATGAGGGCGAGCCCGCCATCGAGCTCGAAGCCGCCGCCTGGCGTGCACTCGACGGCGAAATCGCCCGCTCTATCGACAAGGAGGCGAGCTTTTCCGCAGACAAATCGACCTGTCTGGACTCTAAACCGCATTTTGAGGCACTTTTGGAAGGAATCGAAGCGGGCGCGTCGCCCGACAGGATCGCGCTCGACTTTCATATCGCCATTGCCCGCGCATCGGCCCGCATTGCATGCGCAATCTGCGCGCGGGTTGGCCTCGACACCGTCGCGCTCTCGGGCGGCGTGTTCATGAACCGCCTGTTACTGCAGCTCCTTACCCGCGAGCTCAAAGGCGCGGGGCTCACCGTCCTGCTCCCGCGCACCATACCCGTCAACGACGGCTGCATTGCCTACGGGCAGGCCGCTATCGCGCGTGCTCGTCTCGCACAGGCCGCATCGCACTAAACCGCCGGCCCATTTCGCCCGGCACCACCATCAACCGCCCGCCCAACACGTCCGACGCCGGCCGTCACACAGGCGTAACGCGTTTGCTCGCTGCCCCCTTCGAGCGCTACCATCAAACGATGGTTTATTGAGCGCCTATCCAGCGCATACGGATAAAGGGGAACAATATGTGCCTTGCCGTTCCCGGTAAAGTAATCAAACGAGACGACAACCTTAAGGCAACTGTCGACATGATGGGCATCGAGCGCCCGGTATCGCTGCGCCTGGTGCCGTCGGCGCAGGTGGGCGACTATGTTCTCGTGCATGCCGGCTTTGGCATCCAGATCGTCGACGAGCAGGAAGCGCAAGAAACGCTCGAGCTCGTTAATGCCATGACCGAACTGGCCGAAGAAGACCAACTGGCCAGCAACCCGGCCGAGGCATACTAGTGGCGGCCGGACAGCCGGCTCGCTCCGGTATCGACTTTTCGGCATTTCGCGATTCCAAGCTGGCTCGCGAGCTCATCGAGCGCATTCATGAGCTTGTCGGCGATCGCACCATCAACCTTATGGAAGTCTGCGGCACGCACACCGTGAGCATCGGCCGCTATGGCTTTCGCTCCATTATGCCGGCCGGGCTCAAGCTGCTGAGCGGACCGGGCTGCCCCGTCTGCGTCACCGCCAACCGCGACATCGACCACGCAATCGCGCTCGCCAACATAGACGGCGCCATCATCACCACCTTTGGCGACATGATGCGCGTGCCCGGATCGTCCACCTCACTTTCTGCGCAAAAGGCGGCGGGGCGCGATATTCGCATTGTGTACTCCCCACTCGATGCACTCGATATCGCCGAACACAACCCCGATCGCCCGGTCATCTTTATGGGCGTCGGCTTTGAGACCACGACGCCCACCATCGCCGCCGCCATTTTGGAGGCCGATGCACGCGGACTCCAAAACTTCTCGGTCTATTGCGCCCACAAGACCACGCCGCCGGCGCTATGCGCGATTGCCAACGATCCCGAGACCACCATCGACGGCTTTATCCTGCCGGGCCACGTCGCCACCATCACGGGCTTGGCGCCTTTTAGCTTTTTGGTCGACGAGTTCGATACCCCGGGCGTGGTCACGGGATTTGAACCGGTCGATATCCTGCAAGGCATCTGCATGCTGGTCCAGATGGTTGTCGAGGACAGGCCCGCGATCGACAACGCCTACCGCCGTGGCGTTAACGCAGACGGCAACCCCGTGGCGCGCCAGCTGGTCGAGCAGGTGTTTGAGCCATGCGACACCACGTGGCGCGGACTGGGGCCGATTGCCAACTCGGGCCTTTCCATCCGCCCCGAGTTCTCGCGCTTTGATGCCCGCACTCGCTTTGACGTGCCCGTTGAGGCGACGGTCGAGCCGCGTGGGTGCCGCTGCGGCGACGTGCTGCGCGGGGCCATTACGCCGAGCAGCTGCCCGCTCTTTGGCCACGCTTGTACGCCCGAGCATCCCGTCGGCCCCTGCATGGTGAGCTCCGAGGGCAGCTGCGCAGCATACTACCGTTACCGAGTCTAGCCCGAACGCCCCCGCGCGCTGACACCTCCCATGATTGGAGTTTTCGATATGTCCCATAGTATCTCCGATAGCGCTGTCTTGCTGGGCCACGGCTCTGGCGGCCAGATGATGAAACGCATCATCGACGAGGTCTTTTTGGATGCCTTTGGGTCGCCCGAGCTGCTCGAGGGCAACGACGCCGGCGTCGCCGCACTGCCCGCGAGCGGGCGCATCGCCATGTCGACCGACAGCTTTGTAGTCTCGCCGCAGTTCTTCCCCGGTGGCAACATCGGCCGCCTTGCCGTGTGCGGAACCGTCAACGATGTCGCGACCTCGGGCGCCAACGTGCGCTACCTGTCGTGCGGCTTTATCCTCGAAGAGGGCTATCCCATGGATAAGCTCCACCAGATTGTGCAGACGATGGCCGAAACGGCGCGCGAGGCGGGCGTGTCCATAATCACGGGCGACACCAAGGTAGTCGAGCGTGGCGGCGCCGACGGCGTCTACATCAATACCGCCGGCGTGGGCGAGGTTCCCACGGGTGTGGCGCTCAGCGGCGCCAACTGCCGCCCCGGCGATGTCATTCTGGTATCGGGTACACTGGGCGACCACGGCATCGCCATCATGAGCCAACGCGAGGGCTTGGCGTTTTCGAGCACGATCGAAAGCGATGCCGCACCGCTCAACCACCTGATTGCCGACGTTCTGGCCGCAGCACCCGACACACGCTGCTTCCGCGACCCCACGCGCGGTGGCCTGGCCTCGACGCTCAACGAGTTTGCGCAGGCCAGCGGCGTTGCCATGGAAATCGACGAGGACGATGTGCCCGTGCGCCCCGACGTGCAGGCCGCCTGCGAGATGCTCGGCTACGACGTGCTGCAGGTTGCCAACGAGGGCAAGATGGTCGCCGTGGTGCCCGCCGAGCAGGCCGACGCGGCGCTGGCAGCCATGCGTGCCGCCCGCTACGGCGAGAACGCCGCCATCATCGGGCGCGTGCTACCGATTGCCGAAGACGCTCGTCCCGCCGTGCGCGTGCGCACCGGCTGGGGCTCGACGCGTATCCTCGACATGCTCGTGGGAGAGCAGCTGCCGAGGATTTGCTAGCAGACACGGCGCGCAGCCGCCGCAGTGCAACTCAAGGTTGTTACAGATATTCAGATTCCAGGCACGCCCGACGCGCAAGGCCAGTATCATGAGGTGCGCTTTACAACTCAAACGGCAGGAGCACCCATGGCAGCAGCGTTTTCCCATGTGATTTTTGATCTGGACGGCACCATCCTCAACACGCTCGAGGATCTGGCGGCCGCCGGCAACCATACCTGCGAGATGCACGGCTGGCCTACGTTTGCCGTGGACGAGTACCGCTACAAGGTAGGAAACGGCATGCTCAAGCTGGTCGAGCGCTTTATGCCCGCCGAGTACGCGGGCAACGGTCGCATGTTTGAGCGGACGCTTGCCGAGTTTAGGGCATATTACGGCGAGCACAAGGAGGACCATACCGCCCCCTACGCCGGCACGATCGAGATGCTCGACCGTCTGCGCGCCGCGGGCGTTCAGCTGGCCGTGCTTACCAACAAGGACCATGTCTCGGCTGCCCCGCTTATCGAAAAGTACTTTGGCCCCGACCGCTTTGCGCTGGTGCAGGGCCGCGTCGACGCGTTTCCGCCCAAGCCCGAGGCGCCCGTCACACTGCATGTGATGGAAGAGCTCGGCGCCGATCCGGCAACCACGCTCTACGTAGGCGATTCGAATGTCGATGTTCTGACCGGCCACAACGCCGGCCTTAAGAGCGCCGGCGTCACCTGGGGCTTCCGCGGCCGAACAGAGCTGGAGTCCGCCGGCGCCGACTACGTGGTGGACACCCAGGACGAGCTCGCGGCGCTGATTCTGGGCGAGTAGCGGGGCTGTCGCTCAACACGGCTGCATAGATTCTGTCGCGCGGAAAGTAGTCGTTTAAGAACGTCCCCAATGACTGCCATGGCAACGCCGATGTTTTGGCAATGA
>URTZ01000037.1 GCA_900550825.1 uncultured Collinsella sp.
CCTCCAGTCCGGACCGCTTCACGGTCCAACTTTCTGTCCGCACCCCCATTTAGGCTTATTCGAGCTTTTCAGAAATTAATTCACCGCAACTTCCAGGTTGGCCATCCGAAACCGGCAGCTTTGGACCGCGAATGCCACCGTTCGCCACGAAATGGACCCATCTACTACGTTTAACCGATTGCCCTCGACCATACCAAAATCAGAATAATCAAAACCGCTGGTAGACGGCTTGCTGATTTTCCGAAAATGCTGCTATGGTCGACCCCTGCGGGCCAAACGTAGTAAATGGGCCGTTTTCGTGGCTCAGCACCAGACCAGTCATTTTGGGACAGGTTTTTTGACCACATTTGCCAGCCGATCGCTAGAGCAGCCAAAAAAGCCCGTCCCAAATTAGCTACTCAGGCCTTCAGTAGGTTCGCAAAAGCCGAAAAACAGTCCGTATTTCACCGCAACTTAGGAGGGGATGGGGTTAGCTGCGGGGTTGGTGGCGGAGTTTGTCGATGGTGGAGTCAGTGCTTCGGCTGTGGGCTTCGGCGGCGCGGTCGCGAACGTCGGCCACGGTTTGGCGCTTGCGGCGGTAATCGATCATGCCTTGGATGATGGGCTTGCCAAAGCTCACGACGTCGTCGTTATAGATGGCGGTACGAGCGGCAAGCAGGCAGTCGGTAAAGTCCATATGGGTCTTGCCAAAGAGTTTGACGGCAAGGGCGACAACGGTGGGCTCGTCGACCATGACGTCATCGAGCAGCCTTTTCATGGCCGTGGCAATCTCAACGCGGGGAACCTTATAGACGTCGCGCAGCGTGACCACGACGCGCGTGATGATTTCGGGGTAGACGCGAGCGGTGCGTGTGGCGATGACCTTGGCAGCGCGCGGTGACAGGACCTCGTCGTCGTTAAGCAGATAGCGCAGGATGACGGTCTCGTCGATGATGGTGCTACTCATGGATATCTACTTCCTCGGGACCCAAAATCGAATCGTCGCTTTCTGTAGCGAGGTACTCAATCCAAGCATTGCGCTCCTCGGAGCGGCGATTGGGATCTCCGTATGCTTTGAGCGATCCATAGGCGGCGGTGCCGTCCTTTGAGCGCACGGCAACCGGTTGAAAGGGGAGCTTACGCATCAAGATGCTCTGCGCGACAAATAGACGAACGGCCTCGGCAAGCGATGTGCCCATGGCGTCGTAGAGGCGCTCGGCATGCTGCTTGTCTTCCTCGCGAATGCGTACCTGCAGGATGGATCGTTTTTGAGTCGATGACATCACTGGCCTCCCTTAATGAGCGTGCAATATGAATAGTCAAATACAGCATCGGATAATAATAGCCAATCTTATAGCCACTACTTTATTGCACTAGAGTAATTGAGTCTGAACAATATTACAAACGTACTACATCCTTCAGAAGCGAGCGCGAAATCTTTCTTGGATGTACGCATGTAATACACTCACCTTTATAGCTATCCGAGAATAATTCCAACCTGCCAAAACCCCTGCAATACACCCGTATTGCAGGGCCTATGCTCAAGTTTGCCACCTGCAACTGCGTATATTTAGCCTGTATATCGTTGGAGGAATTCTATCGAAGTGCCTGTTTCGCCGCATGCACTCGATATGCCGATGCTGGACCACGGGCGGTCCGGGGCTACGTCGACAGGATCTCTCCGGCATGGGATTCAGGAGGGAGTGAACAACATGGGCAATAAACGAGTCGTGGCTGATTCTTCACGCTGCATTGGATGCCAAACCTGTATGGCGGCGTGCATCGAGGCACACGATATTCCCGGCAACATCGCCGCGCCGCGCCTGCGCGTGACGCGTACGTACGAGATCTCCGCACCGGTGGCTTGCCATCACTGCGAGGATGCCCCGTGCGCCAAGGCCTGCCCCACGGGCGCCTTGTTCTTTGATCCAAAGAACCATCGCATCGGCGTCAACGAGGACAACTGCATCGGCTGCAAGAGCTGCGTCATGGCCTGCCCCTTTGGCGCCGTGAGTGTGGCGACCACGCAGGTCCCCGTCTTGATGGGCGACGTGCGCGTGGGTTCGCAGACCAAGAGCTTCGTGCTCAAGTGCGACCTGTGCGTGGACCGTCCCGGCGGCCCGGCGTGTGCCGAGGCGTGCCCGACCAAGGGCCTCACCCTGGTAGACGAGGAGCGCCTGGCGGAGCTGACTGCCGAGCGTGCCCGCGCCACCATCGAAAACGAGGCGTAAGCGTCGGGCGACAGGCCCAATGATTGTCAAATAAGTACCGAGCATTCGGTAGCAGAGAAAGGAAGGAGGGTGTCATGGAGAAGCATAAAGTGATTTGCCCGTACTGCGGCGCCGGTTGCCAGTTTAACCTCCTGGTCCAAAACGGCCAGGTCGTGGGTACCGAACCGCTCAACGGCATCACCAACCAGAGCGAGCTGTGCCTTAAGGGCATGAGCGGCTACGACTTCATCAACGACACCAAGATCTTGACTCCTCGCGTACTGCACCCGATGATCCGCCGCACTAAGGGCGCGGATCTTGAGCGCGTAAGCTGGGACGAGGCACTGGATTTCACCGCATCTAAGATGCAGGCCATAATTGACGAATATGGTCCTAACGCTGTCATGACCACCGGCTCTTCGCGAGGCGGCGGCAATGAGGCGAACTACGTCATGCAGAAGTTTACGCGTGCGTGCATCGGCACCCACAGCGTGGACAACTGCGCCCGTACTTGACACGGCCCTACTGTCCTCGGTCTGATGGACACGGTTGGTTCAGGTTGCATGTCATGCTCCATCCCCGGTATGGAGGATGCGGGCTGCATTTTCCTCTTCGGCTATAACCCTGCCGATTCGCACCCCATCGTCGCAAGGCGTATCGTGCGAGCCAAAGAAAAGGGTTGCAAGATCATCGTCGCCGACCCGCGCCATATCGAAACCGCGCGTATCGCCGATCTCTACCTTCCGATCAAGAACGGTTGCAACGTCGCGTTCCTCAACGCCTTTGCAAACTGCTTGGTCAACGATGGCCTCTACGACAAGGAATTCGTCGCCGCGCACACGAACGGCTTTGACGAGTGGTGGGAGACCATCAAGAACTACACTCCCGAATCCGTACAGGACATCACGGGTGTCGAGCCCGCGTTGATCCACCAAGCTGCCGAGATGTACGCCACGGCGAAGCCTTCTGCCATCATTGGCTGGGGCATGGGCGTATGCCAGCAGAAGCAGAACCTGAAGACGGTGCACACCATCGCCTCCATCGCCTGCGTCGCCGGCCAGATCGGCAAACCCAATTCCGGCCTCGCGCCCGTGCGCGGTCAGAACAACGTCCAGGGCTCCTGCGATATGGGCATGCTGCCCAACCTGTACCCTGGCTACCAGAAGGTCACCGACCCGGCTGTGCGTGCCAAGTTTGCCAAGGCTTGGGGCGTGCCCGAGGAAAAGCTCCCGCTCGAGGAGGGCTACAAGCTCACCGACCTGGGCCACCTGGTCGACGAGGGCAAGGTGCACTGCTTCTACAACTACGGCGAGGACCCGGTGCAGACCGAGCCCGATTCGGCCGGTATGCGCAAGACGCTCTCCGAGCTGGATCTGTTCATTTGCCAGGACATCTTTATGACGCAGACGACCATGCTCGCCGACGTCATCCTGCCTGCCACCTCTTGGGGCGAGCACGAGGGTGTCTTTACCGCATCCGACCGTAGCTTCCAGCACTTTGACGCAGCCGTTCCGCCCAAGGGCGAGTGCCGTCACGACTGGGAGATCTTCGCGGACCTGTCCACGCGTATGGGCTATCCCATGCACTACGACAACACCGAGCAGATCTGGAACGAGTGCATTAGCCTGTGCCCCAACTTTGTGGGCGCGACCTACGAGAAGATGGCTCCCGAGGGCGGCTACGCCCAGTGGCCCGTCAAGAGCACCGATGTGAACGACCACGGTACGCCCGACATGTTCGCTGGTGGCAAGTTCACCACCAAGGACGGCCGCGCCAACCTGATGGCGCACGACTGGGAGGCGCCCTCCGAGCTTCCCGACGATGAGTACCCGCTCATCCTGTGCACCGTCCGCGAGGTCGGCCACTACAGCTGCCGTTCGATGACCGGCAACTGCAAGACGCTGGCGCTGCTCGCCGACGAGCCCGGTTTTGTCCGCATGAATCCCGCGGACGCCCAGGCGCGCGGTATCAAGAACGGCGACATCGTCTCGATCCACAGCCGCCGCGGCCAGGTATACAGCCGCGCCGACGTGAGCGACCGCATCAACAAGGGCACGGTCTATATGACCTACCAGTGGTGGATCGGCAAGTGCAACGAGCTGACCATTCACAAGGTCGACCCGGTCTCGCACACGCCCGAGGACAAGTTCTCCGCCTGCCAGGTCGACGCCATTGCCGACCAGGTTTGGGCCGAGGGCGAGGTAGAGCGTCAGTACACCGAGCTCAAGCAGGCTCTGGTGGACGCCGCCGCTCCCCAGGACGTTGAGCCTGGCGCCGCCAAGTTCGACGACGAGACGCACGTGAATCAAATCGTGTAGTCCCGTTCTCGTTGGCTTTTTGGGCCGGGCGTCCCGTACGTTCGGGAGCCCGGCCCGTTATTTTGAAAGGAAGTGGGGATGAACCGCTTCATCGACATCAACCCGGAGAGGTGCATCGGCTGCGGAACATGCCAGTCCGCCTGTGCCGACGCCCACCGGATGCAGGGTCTTCAGGATACGCCGCGCCTGGCGCTCGTGAAGACCGGCGGTATTTCGGCCGCCCTTGCCTGCCACCATTGCGAGGGTGCCCCCTGCGCCGAGGTTTGCCCGGTGAATGCCATCGAGCACGATGGCGACCGCATCCACGTCAAGGAGCAGGAGTGCATCGGGTGCAGGCTGTGCGCCATCGCGTGCCCCTTCGGAGCCATCCATCCCGATGGCACGTCTATCGCCGGTGTCGCAGGCATGTGCGACCCGACGCCTTCGTACCCTAAGTCCCTGAGCAGCCTGCTTACGTGGGCTCCCGGCCAGTACACCTGCGCTGTCAAGTGCGACCTGTGCGCCTTCGATCCGGACGGCCCACATTGTGTGGCGGCGTGCCCCACCAAGGCACTGACCGTCATGGGCGGCGCGGCCGATCGCGAGCTCGACGAGGCCAAGCGCCTGCGCTCGATCGAAAACGGTCCGGTTGTCGACGTTACCGCTGTGGCCCAGGGTCTGTCCGAGAAAGCAGAAGGGAGCGTAAACAATGGATAGCATGACGCTGTTTATCGCATCGCTTGCCGTCTCGTGCATCGGTGCGCTCGCCTCGGTTCTGCTGATCAAGGCCGATAACGCCGCCAAGACCGCCGGCTGCCTTATCGGCGCCGTCGCGGCCGCGCTGTCGTTCATCGCGGGCCTCGAGGCCGTGCTTGGCGACGTTACGTCCCTCAACACGGTCTTCTTCTTCCCGTTCGCCCGTCTCGAGCTCTTGCTCAACGGCCTTGCGGGCCTGATCGTGGTCCTCATCTCGATCCTCGCCTTTGCGGGCTTCATCTACGGTCTGTCCTACTTCGACGAGTACCCGGGCAAGGTCGGGCGCGCCGGCTTCTTCATGAACACCTTCGTCGCCTCCATGATGCTCGTCATCACGGCCGACAACGTGTTCTGGTTCTTGGTCGCCTTTGAGCTCATGTCGCTTACGAGCTACTTCCTTGTCGTCATCGAGGAGAACAAGAACTCCATTAGGGGCGGTTGGCTCTACTTCGTCATCGCGCACGTGGGCTTCGTCCTCATCATGGCGAGCTTCCTGCTCATGACCAACGGCGTGGGCGGTTCCTTCAGCTTCAGTGATTTCCGTACGCATGACTTTGGACCCGCCGTCTCCTCCGTGTGCTTCGTCCTCGCGTTCTTCGGATTCGGTGCAAAGGCCGGTATCATCCCGCTGCACTCCTGGCTGCCCCAGGCGCACCCCGAGGCGCCGTCCAACGTGTCCGCCCTCATGTCCGGCGGCATGATTAAGATCGGCATCCTGGGAATCCTCAAGGTCGGTCTCGACCTGCTCGCGGGTTCGGGCGTCCAGCTCTGGTGGGGCCTCATGGTCCTGGTGTTCGGATCCATCTCGTCGGTCCTGGGCGTCGTCTACGCTCTCCACGAGCACGACATCAAGCGCCTGCTGGCCTACCACTCCGTCGAAAACATTGGCATCATCTTGCTCGGTGTCGGCGCGTCCATGACGGCGCACGCCCTGGGCAACGACGTCATCGCGACGATCGCGCTCATGGCCGCCCTCTACCACACGCTCAACCACGCCATGTTCAAGGGCGAACTGTTCCTCGGCGCGGGCTCCCTGCTCTATGCCACGGGTACGCGCAACATGGAGAAGATGGGCGGTCTGTTCCGCCGCATGCCGGTCACGGCCGTCTGCTTCCTCATCGGTGCCCTTGCCATCTCGGCCATCCCGCCGCTCAACGGCTTCGTTTCCGAGTGGTTTACCTACCAGTCCCTGTTCAACATCTCGACGCTCTCCGACCCGGTCGTCATGGTGTTCGCCGTCGCCTCCGCGGCCGCCCTCGCCATCACCGGTGCCCTGGCCGTCACGTGCTTCGTGAAGGCCTACGGCGTCTCGTTCGCGAGCAGCCCTCGTTCCCAGGAGGCTGCGAACGCCAAGGAGTCCCCGGCTCCGATGTTGTTCTCGCAGATGCTCCTCGCGGCCATCTGCGTGGTGCTGGGAATCGGCTCTCCCGTCATCGCCCCGGTTCTGGGCGACGTCGCCCAGAGCGTGCTTTCCGGCTCCGCCGTCACAGCCACCTCGGGCGTCTCTCTCGTGAATGAGATTTCCGGTGCCGCTACTTCCACCCCCGCGATCGCCATCGCGCTCGTGGTCCTCACCGGCCTCGCGTTCGCGTTGAGGTCCTGCCTCGGCACCAAGGCCCCCGCTAAGAAGACCGACCCTTGGGCGTGTGGCTATGAGCCCAACGAGCACATGCCCGTCGTCGCCACGAGCTTCGCGTCCGACGTCGAGCTCTTCATGGGCCCGCTCTATACCCTGCGCGAGGTATGCACCAAGATCTGCTGGTCCATCGCGCACGTGTTCCAGAAGCTCACCGGTGTCGCCCAGGGCGTCGAGCCCCTGCCCGACCGCTTCCTGGTCGATGCACCGAGCGAGGGTGCCGACAAGCTGGCCGGCCTCGCCTCCAAGATCGAGGGCGGCAACTACTCCGTATACATCTGCTACATCGTCGCGGCGCTCGTGGTCTTCTTCGTGCTCGCCGTGGTCATGGTCTAGAGAGGGGAGAGGATATTATGAACATCGTTCTTGCGATAGCGCAGGGCCTCGTGGTCATGCTGGTCGCGCCCTTCTTCTCCGGCCTCGCCCGTGTGATTCGCGCGAAGATGCACAATCGCCGCGGTCCGTCCATCCTTCAGGATTACCGGGACCTCGCGAAGCTCATGGCGCGTCCCGAGTCCGTGAGTTCCGACTCGAGTTTCGTGCTGCGCATCATGCCGCCGCTGTTCCTCGCGGTGTCGTTCATGCTCGCCATGGGCCTGCCCATGTTCACGCTCGAGAGCCCCATGCCCGTCTTCGGTGACGCCATCACCATCATGTACGCGCTCGCGCTGTCCCGCTTCTTCTTCGCGCTGTCCGGCGTGGATTCCTCCAACGCCTACGCGGGCTTCGGCGGTATCCGCGAGCTCCTCATGAGCGTGCTCATCGAGCCGTCCATGCTCATCGCGCTGTTTACCGTCGCCATCGTGTGCGGCTCCACGGACATTGCGACCATGGGTCAGCACATCGTTACGGGCAACGTCTCGAGCGTCGTTGCCGTCATCCTCGCCGGCGTCGCCTTTGCGGCCGCCTGTTACATGGAGCTCGGCAAGCTTCCGTTCGATCAGGCCGAAGCCGAGCAGGAGCTCCAGGAGGGCCCGCTCGCCGAGCTCTCCGGCCCGTCCCTGGCCATGATGAAGCTCGCCATGGGCATGAAGCAGGTCGTGGTCGTCGCTTGGTTCACCTCCATCTTCATCCCCTGGGGAGAGCCCGCGACCATCGGCGTCACCGCTCTCGTGGGCGCCGTCGTCTTCCTCGTCAAGTGCCTGGTCGATTTCGTCGTCTGCGGCGTGCTCGAGAATTCCGTTTCCCGTTCGCGCTTCAAGGTGCTCGGTAACCAGACCTGGGCCGTCGTCGGCATCGCGGTCCTCGCGTTCGTCTTCGTTGTCGTAGGCGTGTAGGGAGAAGGGAGAAACTATGTCAATCGAATTGAGCTTGTCCCTCTTTGCCATGGTGGCGATCGCCGTCCCCATGCTGGGCTCCCTGCTCATCGTCATGCTGCCGCGTCCCTACGCTAAATGGATCTGCGCCTTCGCCGGCGGCATCGCCACGGTCGCTTCCGTTGGCTTGGCTGCGACGTTTGCCGGAAACGGCATGAACGCGGTCGATGTAACCTGGGCGAGTATGGGCCAGACCTTGGTCATGGGCTTCATTTTCGACCGGATGAGCACGCTGCTCGCACCCGCGTTCGTCACTATCGGTCTGCTCGTCGTAATCTATTCGTTCCCGTACATGAGCGATAAGAACAAGGAGCATCCCGACGCGCCCCGTCGCCGCTTCTACGTGTACTTCTCCACGTTTATCGGCGCCATGGCCGGTCTCGCCTACAGCTCCACCATCGTCGGCCAGCTCGTTTTCTTCGAGATCACCGGCGTGTGCTCCTGGGGCCTCATCAGCTACTACATGACGCCCACGGCCAAGAAGGCCGGTATGAAGGCGCTCATCATCACCCACATCGGCGCTTTGGGACTCTACATCGGCGCGGCCTTCCTGTTCGCCGGAACCGGCACGTTCGCGCTGAGCGCGATCTCTCAGCTCGACGCCGGTATGAAGACCGTCGTGCTGCTGCTCATCCTCTTCGCCGCTTGGGCCAAGTCCGCCCAGTTCCCGCTTTACATGTGGCTGCCCTCCGCAATGGAGGCCCCCACGCCCGTTTCCGCCTACCTCCATGGCGCGTCCATGGTTAAGGTCGGCGTGTGCGTGTTCGCCCGCGCTCTTGCGAGCGCCGGCGATATCCCCGAGATCGTCGGCTGGGTCGCCATCATCGACGCCGTTGTGACCATGCTCTTCGGCTTCCTCATGTACCTGCCCCAGAAGGATATGAAGCGCCTGCTTGCCTTCTCGACGATCGCGCAGCTCGCCTACGTGTTCTTCGGCCTGGGCCTCTCCGTGTTCGGAAGCCAGATGGCGTTCAACGGCGCCGTCGAGCACATCTTCAACCACGCGTTCACCAAGACCCTGTTCTTCCTCATCGCCGGCTCCCTCAGCTTCACGCTGGGAACCCGTATGCTGCCCAAGATCCAGGGCCTCATGAAGAAGTACCCGGTCACGGGCGTGGGCTTCGCGGTCGCCGCGACCGCTATCGCCGGCGTGCCCCCCATGAGCACGTTCTTCTCCAAGTTCCAGATCATTTCCGGTGGCTTCGCGGTTGGTGCTACCAACGCGGTCATTTTCGTCCTCGTGTGCGTCATGGTCGTCGAGACCGTCGCCACCTTCGCATGGTTCCTGCGTTGGATGGGTAAGGTCCTGCCCGGTGAGCCGAGCGAGACCGTGGCCGCCGGCCAGCCCCTTCCGCGTGCCATGGCGTTCGTGTTCGTCGTCCTCATGATCATGGTCGTCGTCGCCGGTCCTCTGTCCTCTAGTTGGATGGGTTAGGAGGTAGGACATGGGTTATTCGTTAGTCAATATCCTGGGCGGTCTTCTGATCGTGACCTCCACCATGGTGGTCGTCTCAAAGACCATCCCGTCCGCCATCAAGTGGTACGCGATCCAGTCGGTTGTCCTGGTGGGCGTGCTGCTCACCCTGGGCCTCACCACCGGTGCCACCGAGCTTCTCATGTGGGCCGCGTCGGCCTTCGTCACCAAGGTGATCCTCGTTCCGTTCATTCTCAACCGTGCCTACAAGAAGATGGGTTCGCCTGCCGATAGCACGCTGACCTCCTCCATCAAGCCGGCTTGGACTATCATCCTCACCGGTCTGGAGGTGGCCATCTGCTTCGCGGTGGTCACGCGCCTGAGCCTGCCCACCGCCGAGGTGGCTACTCCGGCCCTGGCCATCAGCTTCGCGCACTTCTTCGTCGGCCTCACGTGCATCATCTCGCAGCGCAACATCCTCAAGCAGATCTTCGGGTACTGCCTTATGGAGAACGGTAGCCACGTGACGCTCGCCCTGCTCGCGCCCACGGCCCCCGAGATCATCGAGATTGGTATCGCCACCGACGCCATCTTCGCCGTCATCATCATGTCCGCCGTCGTCGTGAGGATCTGGAACGACACCAAGTCGCTCGACTCGCACGACCTGACCGAATTGAAGGGGTAGGCCATGGATGTTTCAATGCTGACGGTCGCCCTGCTCGCTTGTCCCCTCGTGTTCTCCCTGGTCATGGCTGCGCTCCCCAAGATGACGTCCTACAACGTCTTCGCGGGGCTCAACACCATCTCCGTCGCGGCGACCCTCGTCCTTTCGGTCGTCACCGCGGGAACCATGCTCTCGAGCGGGCAGAATATCGACGCTTTGGGCCTGTGGCTCCATCTCGATTCGCTCTCGTCGATCTTCGTCCTTCTGGTAGGCATCATCGGGTTCATCACCGGCGTGTACTCCATCTCCTATATCAAGATCGATATCGAGGAGAAAACCATGCCGGCCGAGCGCGCCAAGCAGTACTACGCGCTGTTCAGCCTGTTCGTCTTTACGATGCTGCTCGCCTGCCTGTCCAACAACATCATCCTCACCTGGGCGGCGGTCGAGGCCACCACGCTGTCGACCGTGTTCCTCGTGGGCATCTACAAGAATAAGCAGGCGCTCGAGGCGTCTTGGAAGTACGCGATGGTCTGCACCGCCGGCGTGGCCTTCGGCCTGTTCGGCACACTGCTCATCTACGCGAACGCCGCCGATATCATGCCCAACGCGCATGAGGCCGCGTTCCTTACCTCCATCATGCCCTACGCCGACCAGTTCGACCCGATGCTCGTGCGCCTCGCGTTCGCGTTCATCGTCATCGGCTTCGGCACCAAGGCGGGCCTGTTCCCCATGCACACCTGGCTGCCCGACGCACACTCCCAGGCTCCGAGCCCGGTCTCCGCGCTGCTCTCGGGCGTGCTGCTCAAGTGCGCCATGCTGGTGATCATCCGCTTCTACTCCCTGTCCATCATCACGGTGGGCGACACCTATCCGCGAACGCTCCTGCTCATCCTGGGCACGCTGTCCATCCTGGTGGCCGCCCTGTGCATCTTCAAGCAGGACGATATCAAGCGCCGCTTCGCGTACTCCTCCGTCGATAACGTCGGCGTGGTCGCGCTGTGCCTGGGTATCGGTGGTCCGCTCGGTATCGCCGCCTGTCTGCTGCACTGCATCTTCCATGGCTTCACCAAGGCGCTCGCCTTCTGCATGGCCGGTAACATCCAGCACCTCTACCACACCCGCGACCTGAACAAGATCAAGGGCGTCGTCGAGATCGCGCCCATCACGGCCGCGCTCACCATCGTCGCTCTGCTCGCGCTCGCCGCTTTCCCGCCGTTCGCCCTGTTCATCTCCGAGTTCCTCACCTTCGTGGCCGGCGTCCAGTCCGGTCCCATCTGGGTGGTCGTGCTCGTGGCCATCGGTCTCACCGGCGTGTACTTTGCCCTTACCGGCATCGCGCTGAAGTCCATCTTCGGCAAGGCGCCCGAGGGCATGAAGCGCCACGAGGTGCCCGCCCTCATGATCATCCCCGAGATCGCCCTCGCGATCGTGGTCATGTGGTTCGGTATCGCCACCCCGGTCGCCATCACGAGCGGCGTCGAGGATGCAACGTCCGTCGTTTTGAACCAGAGCGTCGAAGAGCTCCACGAGGCTCCTCTCTACCGCATGGTGTTCAGTTCCCAGACCAAGACAAGCGAGGTGAATTAGCACCATGGCAGAACCTGAAAAGAAGGACTACGCTCGTCGTTGCGAAAGCCACGTCGAGGCCCTGCGCGCCGCAGTGCCGGGCGCTATCGAGAAGGTTGAGTGGCAGTGCGAGGACCAGCTGACGATTACCGTCAAGCAGGACAAGCTGCCCGAGGCCGTCCACTACCTGTATTACGAGCGCTACGGCTGGATTCCCGTGATTGTCGGCAACGACGAGCGCTCCCTGTGCGGCCGTTACGCCGTGTACTACGTCATCTCCATGGAGGGGGAGGACCCCGGCTGGGTTACCGTGCGTGCCGAGGTCGACCCCGCCAAGATGACGTTCCCGTCCGTGACGCCGTTCGTCCCCGCCTGCGTGTGGGGCGAGCGCGAGCTGCGCGATATGTTCGGCCTGATTCCCGAGGGTCTGCCCGACCGCCGTCGCCTGGTGCTTCCCGACGATTGGCCCAGCGGGCTGTACCCGTTGCGCAAGGATTCGATGGATTACCGTTTCCGCCCCGCCCCCGCGAGCGACATGGAAAACTACGAATTCTTGGCCGACACCAAGGGCAAGGAGACCACGCTCGTCCCCATGGGACCGTTGCACATCACCTCCGACGAGCCCGGCCACTTCCGCCTGTTCGTTGAGGGCGAGACGATCGTCGATGCCGACTACCGTCTGTTCTACGTGCACCGCGGCATGGAGAAGGTCGCCGAGACGCGCCTGAACTATGACGCCGTGACGTTCCTCGCCGACCGCATCTGCGGCATCTGCGGCTGCGCCCACTCGGTGGCCTATGCCGAGGCCGTCGAGCGCGCCCAGGGCATTCATGTCCCGCCGCGCGCCCAGTACATCCGCGCCATCATGCTCGAGGTCGAGCGTCTGCACTCGCATCTGCTCAACATTGGCCTGGCGTCGCACTACACGGGCTTCGACTCCGGCTTCCAGCAGTTCTTCCGCGTCCGCGAGAAGTCCATGGATCTGGCCGAGAAGCTCTCCGGTCACCGCAAGACCTACGGCCTCAACGTGATCGGCGGCGTGCGCCGCGACATTTTGGCCGAGCAGAAGCTCTCCACGCTCACGACCATCCACCAGCTGCGCTCCGAGGTTCAGGAACTCGTCGACGTGCTGCTCTCTACGCCCAACTTTATCGAGCGTACGATCGGTATCGGCATTCTGGACCGCAAGATCGCACGCGACTTCTCGCCGGTCGGCCCGCTCATGCGTGGCTCGGGTTATGCCCGCGACGTGCGCTTTGACCATCCCTTCGACGGCTATGCCGATCCGGATGTCCAAAAGATGCACGCCGCCACGGCCGACACCTGCGATGCCTTCGGCCGTACCGCCGTTCGCATCCAGGAGGTCTATGATTCGATCGACATGATCGAGACCATGCTCGAGAACTGCCCGTCGGGCCCCATCCTCACCACGGATTGGGAGTACACCCCGCACAAGTACGCCATCGGCGCCACCGAGGCGCCGCGCGGCGAGGACGTGCACTGGGCCATGCTCGGCAACAACCAGAAGTGCTACCGCTGGCGCGCCAAGGCCGCCACGTACAGCAACTGGCCGGTCCTGCGCTACATGTTCCGCGGCAACACCGTGGGTGACGCTGCGTTGATCGTCGGCTCGCTCGACCCGTGCTACTCCTGCACCGACCGCGTGACGGTGACCGATGTCGCCGCCAAGCGCGACCACGTGCTCGACAAGGAGCAGTTCGAGAACGTCTGGCGCGACAAGTCGCCGCTTGCGGGCGAGGGCACCATGGCCGCTCCGCTCGATGAGGAGGCGCTCTAATATGCTGAAGCTTTGGAAGGTCAACGCCAAGGCCGGCGACGCGACGGTCAAGTACCCGTTTGCGCCGTTCCCCACCAACAAGGACATGCGCGGCAAGCCCGAGCACAATGCCGAGCTCTGCATCGCCTGCGGAGCCTGCGGCGTGGCTT